>NZ_JAGXJM010000543.1:0-241 GCF_019091445.1 Streptomyces sp. GbtcB7 | reverse complement strand
CACTTCCTGCTGGGTTCAACGCCAGAGACGTTGACTCGGCTTGAGGCTGAGCTCGTGCGCCGATATCCAGCCGCGATCATTGTCGGGTCATACTCCCCGCCATTCGCCCCAGTCGACGAGCAATACATCCAAGACTGCGCTGCGAAAGCGGCGAAGGGTGACAGTGACGTTGTGTGGGTAGGTCTGGGAACTCCTAAGCAGGATATCTTGGGTACCGCGCTTGCGGCTCGACTCGGAAAGC
>NZ_JAGXJM010000542.1:0-241 GCF_019091445.1 Streptomyces sp. GbtcB7 | reverse complement strand
CATCGGTGTGGGCGATCACCTGCTTCGTCGTCCGCACAGAGCACCGCTCGAAGGGAATCGCGTCGAAACTGCTCGACGCCGCCGTCGAGCATGCTCGAGCACACGGCGCCCGCGTCGTCGAGGGCTACCCGCTCGACACGGAGATCAAGCGGTTCTCGAGCAACGAGCTCTATCACGGGACGCTCTCCGCCTTCCTCGGCGCTGGCTTCACCGAGACCGCTCGCCCCGGCGCCGCTCGTCC
>NZ_JAGXJM010000541.1:0-241 GCF_019091445.1 Streptomyces sp. GbtcB7 | reverse complement strand
CGCTAAGCCACGTCGCAGGAGAGGAGCCGTGACTTGATCCGCTTCGGTTACCACCCTATTCCTGACGACCTGGATGCCGTGCTCGGTCGCGCGAGGTTTGCGCGCGCGATAGTGATGGACGAGTCGATTGACGGACTCTACGATGCGGTCGACTCCGTTCGGACCGCTCCGCTGCCTGACGCGCAGCTACCGGCCGGACTGTACTGGTTTGACGGGGTCGTCGATCCATTGATCATGCAAG
>NZ_JAGXJM010000540.1:0-241 GCF_019091445.1 Streptomyces sp. GbtcB7 | reverse complement strand
AGTAATCAAATAGTGATGTTGATTTAATTCATATAAGCCAATTTGAGCATGAGACCACTTCAAGCATAATAAATTCATACAGTGTCTAATACTTATAATTTACAAACCGAATGGAATATTATGACACGAAGAAGATTTTCAAGGTTAAAGAGGTCAATCATTCCTAATGATTTTATTATATATTTATAAATTTTCGATTTTAATGTTGGACCTAATTATGATGATTGATTGATTTCAAATG
>NZ_JAGXJM010000539.1:0-241 GCF_019091445.1 Streptomyces sp. GbtcB7 | reverse complement strand
CGAGGAGTTCACGGCCCTGCCGTACACCTCGGTCGTAGCCGCTCTGCACTGCGTCACGAAGTTCAGCATGATCGGGGCCGAACGGGGCGGTATCCCGGCGCGCACGATCCTGGGGATCGCCCCGCCCGCGCCCACCGTCACCCATGTCATGGCCTGGGCGGGGTACGGCTTCAGCTCGAATCTGCGTCTCGACGACTCCGCCTCCGACCGCACGTTCTTCGCCCCCCACAAGGACGGCGAA
>NZ_JAGXJM010000538.1:0-242 GCF_019091445.1 Streptomyces sp. GbtcB7 | reverse complement strand
ATATTCTTTTCAATTGAACTGCGGGACTCACTTTACTGAACAAACAGAATAGAAGGTAGCGCTCCACATGTAGAATAAAGAAGAAAAACAAACACTCCAGTAATATTACTTTATGAACACAAGCTATAGAACTCAACAAACTGTGGCGAAAGCAGCGTAGAAAGCTATCACGACGGCACGCCACTCCAGTTTTCGGGAGTAGAGCTGAGCTTCTTCATACTGTTCCTTGGGGCTCAACTTCA
>NZ_JAGXJM010000537.1:0-242 GCF_019091445.1 Streptomyces sp. GbtcB7 | reverse complement strand
CCCGCTCCAGCCAGATCCGCTGCCGGACGAAGGACCAGGCCGTGGCCCAGCCGATGGGGGGGCGGAAGAGGAGCCGGTCGGCCAAGGCTCCGAAGCGGCCCCAGCGCGGGCGGAAGTCGAACCCGGTGAGGAAGCGGACGCCGTCGGGGTGGGGGACGTAGCGCCAGTAGCCGCTGCCCTCGGGGGGGAGGGAGGGGGGGGGGGGGGGGGCGAAGCGCAGGGGGGAGGGGCGGGGGCGGTCG
>NZ_JAGXJM010000536.1:0-242 GCF_019091445.1 Streptomyces sp. GbtcB7 | reverse complement strand
GGTTCGGCGTTGTCGCGGGTCAGCGCGGGGGGTAGCGACTCGGCCGGCCGGGCCAGTGGGTCCGTCACCGTCGGCACGGGGAAGGCGGCGGGGGGGGTCCCGGCCGGGATGTCCGCCCACAGCCACAGGTCCGCCCGGGAGGGTGCGTGCTCCGGGTCGGGGAGTTCACCGTCGCGGTCCACCAGCCACCGCGGTCCCACGCCCTGGGTGGACACTTCTGCGCCCTCGGGGTCCGCAACCCC
>NZ_JAGXJM010000535.1:0-242 GCF_019091445.1 Streptomyces sp. GbtcB7 | reverse complement strand
GTCCGGGGGCTCCGAGCCCCGGCTGCGGTTCCTGCCGCGCTTCGTCGCCGTGATCCTGGAGAACGGGCCGGCCGGCCCGGGCCGCGACCCCCTCGCGCACCGGCATCTGACCGTCGAGGGGCAGCAGCTCCTCGGTCATGTGGCGCGCGAACCCCGCGAGCTGCAGCCGAAGCAGCTGGACCGGCTCGCCGACGCCACCGCACCGCTGGGGCACGGGGGGCTGAACGACCAGCTCTCGGGGA
>NZ_JAGXJM010000054.1:0-61049 GCF_019091445.1 Streptomyces sp. GbtcB7 | reverse complement strand
GCCTCCAGGCCGGAGGCGCAGAACCGGTTGAGCTGCATGCCGCCCACGGTGTCCGGCATTCCGGCGACCAGCGCGGCGGTGCGTGCGATGTCCGAACCCTGGTCACCGACCGGGGACACCACACCGAGCACGATGTCGGAGATCCGGTCCTCGTCGAGAGTCGGGTTTCGCTTGCGCAGCGCGTCGATCAGGCCGGCCACCAGCGTGACCGGCTTGGTGCCGTGCAGTGATCCGGTCTGCTTGCCCCGGCCGCGGGGAGTCCTGATGGCGTCGTAGACGAATGCCTCGGTTGTCACTTGCTGTTCACCTGGCCACCCTCGCGCCGCTGGCGACGCCGAGCGTCTGTCCGGTGACGAATCCGGCGTCCACGGCAAGGAAGCAGGACGGTGATGGCGATGTCGTCGGTGCCGGCCGTACGGCCCAGCGGGGTCATGGCGACCGTGGCGTCCATGGAGGCCTGGTCTCCGGACGACGACCTCAGGAAGCCCTGTTTCATCGGTGTGCCCGTCGGGTTGGGAGACATGCCGTTGACGGCGGTCCCGCGGTTGCCGAGCTCATGGGCGGGTGACCTGGCGAAGGGCGACTGCCGCACATTGGCTCCGTTGCGACGGAGCAGTATGAGTTGGGCCCCGCCCACGTCGACCGTTCTTCCCTCACGTGGCTGTTCCAAGGTGTTCCCCTTCCCCTTCCGCTTCATTGCGTGACGGGGCCGAGGGCATGGCTGCCGCTCCGGCCCTGGGGTGTAGGACTCAGCCTGCTCGATATATGTGATAACAGCAAGAGGAACGACGAGATCTCTCGTATCTCGCCCGGTCAGGGACCGAGCTCCCTGTGTGTCAGGAAGTCCCGGGAGGGATCGCTTGCAGAGCGACTCTTTCGTTGCTGTCCAGATGGTGCAGCACGGCCGTCGCGGCGGCCTCGGGGTCGCCACTTCTGAAGACTTCGAGCAGCTCGGAGTGGATCTCCACGCGCTGGTCGTGTTGGGTCCGGTCCCCGGCGGGGCTGTCGAACGCGAGCCGGATGTATCGCTCGGCCGCGTGCCACAGACTCTCCAGAATGCGGAGGTCCCAGGCGGTTGTCGCCGGACGCAGGAGCTCGAGGTGGAACGTGTGATGGGCCTCGTAGATCTCGTCGGCATCGAGACGTCCGTCGGCGAACGTGGCCAGCAGAGTCTCGAGACGGGAGAAGTCCTTCGGGCCGAGCAGGGGACATGCCCGGCCGGCCAGTTCGGGTTCGAGCCGTCGGCGGAGACGGTAAATGCTGTGCAGTTCTTCGAGGTCCAGTGGAGCGACGACGGCGCTCTTGCCGTGACTCGTCACCACCAGCCCCTGGGCCTCCAGCTGGCGCAGTGACTCGCGGACCGGGATGAAACTGACGTCCAGCTGGCCGGCGATCTCGCGCAAGGAGAAGCGCTGGCCCGGCTTGAGCTCGCCGGAGAGGATGGAGCGGCGGATCTCCCGGGTCACCTTGTCGGCCATCGATGTCTGTTCGAGCGAACGCACGAACGGTTTCGGTTCCTGCACTCCTGCCACGACTGGCCCCCGGCCGTCATCGAGATGCGATCATCTTCAAGTTATCAGTTATAGCGCACAGCTCTCGAGGTGCACTCCGGCCAGCCGTTCGCGGCTGTCGGCGCTCCTGGTCGCGGGGTGCTCTCAGGGCCCGGATGCCACGGGTCGCTCTCCGGGGTGATCAGGAGCGGGCCTGGCGCCGTAAGAGACGTGCGGGAGGACCCGTGGCATGCAGGTGGTTGCGTCCGCCTTCACATGCAGGCGTGCCGGGGCGGCAGCAGGCTCCGACCATCCCGAGGGGAAAGATCCGCCGAGAAAAACTCGTCGGGCTCTTGCTGTTATCACATATAGCAATCAGGCTGTGTGCAAGTGGGGACCAGCCGCCCCGCGAGATCACCTGCTCGCGGCTGATCAATGGAGATCAGGGATGACTGAGACAGCCGCTCCCGAGGTGCTGTGGGAGCCGTCCGATGAAGCGGTCGGCGCTTCGAACATGTCGCGGTACGGCCAGTGGCTGCGTGAACGTCGAGGCGTGGAGGCCGCTGACTACGAGGAACTGTGGGCGTGGTCGGTGGACCAGCCGGAAGAGTTCTGGTCCTCGCTGTGGGAGTTCTTCGACATCCGCTCGTCGAGCCGGCCGGAGCGAGTGCTCGGCGGCACGTCCATGCCGGGAGCCCGGTGGTTTCCGGGCGCTCGGCTGAACTATGCGGAGCACATCTTCCGAAACGCTTCGGCCGACAGGCCCGCCCTCATAGCCGTTTCCGAAGACGGTCCGCGGCGGGAAACGTCCTGGGAGCAGCTGAGACAACAGACCGCCGCGCTTGCCGGGCGCCTTCGCGCCTGGGGAGTGCGGCCCGGAGACCGTGTCGCGGCGTACCTGCCCAATTCGGAGGCGGCAGTGGTGGGCCTGCTCGCCTGCGCGAGCGTTGGCGCGGTTTGGGCGTGTTGTCCTCCCGACTACGGTACCCAGAGCGTCATTGATCGTTTGCAGCAGATCGATCCAGTGGTTCTCCTGGTCGTGGACAGCTACCGCCACGGCGGTCGAGAAGTGTCCCGTACGGCGGAGGCGGTGCGGATCGCTCAGTCGCTCCCCTCGGTCAAGCACGTGGTGGCCGTCTCCAGGACGGCCGACGCCGCGTCGACGCTGCCCGCGGATTTCGCCCGCTGGGACGAGGTCGTGGCGGGAGGCGGGGAACCCACCTTTGAACAGGTGCCGTTCGAGCACCCGTTGTGGATCCTGTACTCGTCCGGGACGACGGGGCTCCCCAAGGGCATCGTGCACGGTCACGGCGGGATCGTTCTGGAACACCTGAAGTGGCTGAGCCTGCACAGTGACGTACGTGCCGGTGATGTCTTCTTCTGGTTCACCTCGACGGCGTGGATGGTCTGGAACGGGCTGATCGGGTCCCTGCTGGTGGGTGCCACGGCTGTGCTCTACGACGGGAGTCCGGTGTGGCCGGACAAGGACCGTCTGTGGAGCATCGTCGAGGAGACCCGTACGACGTACTTCGGGACCAGCCCCGGCTATTTGGCGGCTTCGGAGAAGGCGGGCCTCGTTCCGGGGGAGTCGCACGATCTGTCGTCGCTGCGCTGCCTCCTGTCCACGGGTGCGCCGCTGCCCGCGGACAGCTGGCGGTGGGTGTATCGCGCGGTGAAGCCGGATCTGTGGCTCGACGCGCCCAGCGGCGGTACGGACATCTGTACCGCGTACGTGGGCGGTTCACCGCTGAAGCCCGTGGTGGCCGGCGAGATCCAGTGCCGGTATCTCGGGATGCCCGTGGAGTCGTGGAGCGAGGCCGGCGAGCCGTTGATCGGCGAGACGGGTGAACTCGTGGTCACCGGCCCCACTCCGTCCATGCCCCTCTATTTCTGGAACGACCCCGAGGGGAAGCGCTATCACGAGGCGTACTTCGATGTGTTCCCCGGTGTCTGGCGCCACGGTGACTGGATCCTGATCACCGACCGGGGAACCGCCGTCATCCAGGGCCGGTCCGACTCGACCATCAACCGCCACGGCGTCCGTATGGGCAGTGCCGAGATCCACGCGGCCGTCGAAGCGCTCGACGAGGTCGCGGAATGCTTGGTCATCGGCGCGGAACTGCCCGACGGGCGCTACTACATGCCGCTGTTCGTCGTCGTCGCCGGTGGTGCGTCACTCGACGATGAGTTGCGAGAAGCCATCACCGAGCGCATCAGATCGGACTGCTCGCCACGCCATGTGCCCGACGAGATCATCCAGATACCGGCCGTGCCGCACACGCTCACCGGAAAGCGTCTGGAAGTCCCGGTCAAGCGGCTCATCCAAGGCGTTCCGATGGAGCGCGCAGTCAATCGAGGAGTGGTCGATCGGCCGGAGGTCCTTGACTTCTTCGCCGAGTTCGGTCGCAGCCTCAGGGGCTCTCCGTCAAGTCATGAAGAAACACGCAACGCCGGAGCTGCGTCATGACTGCACAACCGACATCGGCCCACGTCGTCCTGAAGACCGGCAAACTTGCCAAAGACACCGTTGCTCGACAGTCGTCGGCGTGCGCTATATGACATGTACCTTCGCCGGTCCGGCCGACCGGATTCCGGCACCATCGGCAACGCTGGAGAGCGCCTGGGCCGGCGCGCACCCGGGAAATGATATGACACCCAGTGTCATGGATTGAAGGTACTGAGTACCCTGATTGCTCGTGGTCTTAATCCCTGTCGAGTGTCGTCTCGATCTCGCGCACCAGACGCCACATCGGTACTCTGCGCTTCGCGATCACCACCATCACGTCGTCCAGTTCCTGCGGTGGGGCGTCCGTCGGCACGCGGCCCTGGCCCCAGGAGGTCGTGACGAACTCAAGGGCCTCGTCGACGGAGGTGATCACATCGCCCTGCCCGCCGGACCTGAGCCAGGAGCGCAGCGCATGATTGTGGGCCGCCACCACGGCTGCCGCGATGACATCGGCCCGCAACGTGCCGTCGGGGCGATCGGTGAAGCGCTCACGGAGATGTCCGGCGAGCACACGCTCGTACCGCCAGACCACGGAGAGTTCGTGGGTGCGAAGGCCCGGGACCTGCTTCGTCAGGCGGTATCGGTGCACAGAGAAGGTGGGGCTGTCGGCATACATGCGCAGGACCAGGCGGGCGGCGTCACAGACCTGACCCACCGGATCGTCGTCGTGGCTACCGGTGCTGAGGAAGTCCGTCATCTCGGCCAGGCACCGCTCGTGGTCGGGGAAAAGCACGTCTTCCTTGGACGGGAAGTAACGGAAGAAGCTGCGTCTGCCGACGCCGGCCAGCGTGACGATGTCGTCAACGGTGGTCTGCTCGAAGCCGCGCTCCAGGAAGAGCTGCAAGGCCGCAGTGATCAGGGCTTCCCGCATGGGAAGCGCGGCCGTCCCTGGTGCCGCCCCCTGTCCGTGACTGCGTTCCTCGCTCATGGGGCGAACATAGCACCGCCCTTTGCGACGGGGCCCTGGAGCGAGTTGGTTGGGAATTTGTTTTCAGAGCTTTGAAATGGTGGCACTGAGTGTGCATAATTGAGGGTACTGAGTGCCATCAATAAGTTGATTGGCTTCCGTGGATGGACTGGAGTGCGCCGTGAGCAAGGACTTTGACCTTTACCGGCCTTCGGAGGAGCACGACTTTCTCCGCGAAACGGTGCGTTCGCTGGCCGAGGCGAAGATCGCTCCGTTCGCCGCCGAGGTGGACGAGACGAGCCGCTTCCCGCAGGAGGCGCTCGATGCCCTCGTCTCTTCCGACCTGCATGCGGTTCATGTGCCTGAGCAGTACGGGGGTGCAGGCGCGGACGCTCTCGCAACCGTGATCGTCATTGAGGAAGTCGCGCGGGTCTGTGCCTCCTCGTCGCTGCTTCCGGCGGTGAACAAGCTGGGGTCACTCCCTGTGCAGCTGTCCGGTTCCGAGGAGCTGAAGAAGAAGTACCTCGGGTCGTTGGCCCGAGCGCAGGGAATGTTCTCATACTGCCTGAGTGAGCCGGATGCCGGTTCGGACGCCGTCGGCATGAAGACCAAAGCCGTCCGCGACGGTGACTTCTGGGTCCTCGACGGCGTGAAGCGCTGGATCACCAACGCAGGCTTCTCGGAGTACTACACCGTCCTCGCGGTGACCGATCCGACCAAGCGCTCCAAGGGCATCTCCGCGTTCGTGGTCGAGAAGTCGGACGAGGGCGTCTCCTTCGGAGCTCCGGAGAAGAAGCTGGGAGTCAAGGGTTCGCCGACTCGCGAGGTCTACTTCGACCATGTCCGTGTCCCCGCTGATCGCATGATCGGCGGAGAGGGTACGGGCTTCGCCACGGCGATGAAGACCCTGGACCACACCCGCATCACGATCGCGGCCCAGGCCCTCGGCATCGCACAGGGTGCGCTGGACTACGCCAAGGGCTATGTCCGGGAGCGCAAGCAGTTCAGCAAGCCGATCGGCGACTTCCAGGGTGTGCAGTTCATGCTCGCTGACATGGCCATGAAGCTGGAAGCAGCCCGGCAGCTCACGTACTCGGCGGCCGCCAAGTCCGAGCGTGTCTCCGCCGGAGGAGAAGGGGAGAACCTGACCTTCTTCGGTGCCGCGGCCAAGTGTTTCGCTTCCGATGCCGCGATGGAGATCACCACGGACGCCGTTCAGCTGCTCGGTGGCTACGGATACACCCGCGACTACCCGGTCGAGCGCATGATGCGCGATGCCAAAATCACGCAAATATATGAAGGCACGAACCAAGTGCAGCGGATCGTCATGGCCAGGAACCTGCCGTAAGCGGCTGACGGGCGATGCGCGATCGCCGGGCTGACTGTTGGGCCTTCGGGTGGCCGATGAAGGCGCCTATGGGGCGGGCACCCCGTCGACCCGTTGTCCGAGATCCGATCGCCGGCATCCGGATCGAGGCCGCATGCGGGTGACGGAAGCGCTGCCACATCGCGTTCTCGAAACCGTTTCGTTCGAAGGGGAGGTCAGGGATGGCAGCCGCGACCAGGCGTATGGCCTCGGCCGCTCCGGTGGAGCCGGGTCGTGCGTCAGGAGTGCGTCGCCGGCTCACGCCCGAGCGCAAGGCCGAGTTGTACGAAGCGGCGCTCGACCTGCTGCGTGAGGTCGGCTACGACGCCTTGACCATGGACGCCGTCGCCGAGCGTACCCATTGCAGCAAGGCCACCCTCTACCGCCTGTGGAAGGGCAAGGCAGAACTGGTCACCGAAGCCCTGCGCCACGACAAGGCCGTCAACCTCGCGGGCATCGACACCGGCTCCCTGCGTGGTGACTTGGACCAGATGGTGACTCGGATGGGCAACGGTTTGATGGAGAGGAACTCCGCGCTGATGCGGGGACTGATCCATGCCGTGCATGACGAGCCCGATCTTCTTCGGGCATTGCGGGAACTGCTCGTCGACCCCGAGCCGACCGGGCTCGACACGCTGCTGCGGCGGGCGGTGGCGCGGGGCGAATTCCCCGCGGACACCGCGGCGGTGAAGTACATCCCGCACATTCTGATCGGTGCTCTCGTTGCCCATCCGTTGATCGAGGACCAGCCGGTAGATCAGGCTTTCCTCCGCCGCTTCATCGATGCCGTAGTCCTCCCTGCCCTCGGCGTCTGACCCTGCGCACACCGTCGTACGGGCACCAATTCCGAACTGCACATCCAACCTCCGCGTTTTGGGCTGGGGTCGGCTGAGTTGGGCTGACGTTATCGGAGTCGATACTCGGTCCTCGTGTGTGCGGCAGAGCATGTGGCCCGCCCTCAGCCGGTCGGGCCCCGCACCACGTGGCTCAGGCGGTGCGTAGAGTGCCGAGTGTGGCGGGGTCCCGGAGGGCCTGAACTCACCTACAGCGCACACGAGTTCAACCGGCGCTTCCCAGCACCGCTTCTCCTAGAGAGGACGACGGCGCGGACGACGCGCGGCGGCCTCGGCACTCTCGACCCAGTGGAGGTACCAGCGCGCGAATCCGACCGGAGTCTGCGGCTCCCCGAGGGGCGTGAACTCGCCGTCCCCCGGGCGGTCGTCCGCCCACATACCGCCACGCTCCGGGCCTGTCAGAACGAGCCAGTGGCAGTAGCCGCAGCCCTCGTGACTGAGCTTCAACGCACCGCAGGTGACCCAGTCGAAGAGTTCGTTACCCGCTGTCATCCAGGCGCTGTACGCCGCGTAGTACGCCTCTTCGTCGTCGAAGCCGGACAGCAGTGGCTGCCTGTCCTCGTGCTCGGCCAGAACGCGCCGTCGTTCCTCCCCCTTCAGAAACGGAAGCCCCAGGTAGTCGTGGCGCATGCCGTGATCCACATTGCTCCACAGCCATCCCGTGTCCGTCCGGCGCAGGATGCTGAGCCCGTAGCCCGGCCCCGCACCGCCGGCACCGACTTCGAGAAGGAAGCCCCGGTATTCCGCCGGCAGCGAGACACCCCACTGGGCCTCCGCCTCGGCGACCTCCGGCTCCGACAGCGGGTCCGCGAACCGGAAGTGATGACCCGATCCTCCGGCCAGGTCCCAGGCCCCGAAGACCTGCTGTGCCTCGTCCACCCGGACCAGCGCCTCCACCCGCTCGCGGACCTCACTCCAGATCGTTGCCCCCATGAACGGAACTGTAGTAGCACATCACCCGTTGAAGGCGTTCCAATTGCGCTGCCGTTCCTCGGCGTCCTTGTTCTGTTGGCGTTCGTCGGTGCCTTCGTCGACCGCGGCGGAGAAACCGGACGTGTGTGCGGCGAAGTGGTTGTATGCCTCCGGACCGAAGACGGCGTAGGCAGCCGCCGCCTCACCCGGAGCGTACGGGTCGGTCCGCTTCGCCGGGTCCAGATGCGCGTGACGCGCCCGCGCCTGACGGACCGCCTGATCGCCCCGCTCCGTCAGCACGGGCAACCGCAGCGCCTCGGGCCTCCCGTCGTCCGCCATGGTGAGTGCCCAGGCGACCACGGCCATCGCGATCGCCGTCCACATCGCCACCTGTGCGTACCGCCAGTGCAGGAAGAGGAACAGCATCAGCGCGGCGAGCGGCAAGGTCAGTGCGGCAACCGTCCAGGACCACACGGGGCGAGGCGCCTTGAAGTCGATGAACACCTCTCTGCCCCGTAAGTACCCCTCTGCGTGAAGGTTTTGAGCGATCGGGTGCGTGACGCTGTGCGGGGCCACGGAAGCGGGGTTCCGGTAGGACGCGAGGGACCAGAGCTTCCGCTCGGTGTCCGACGCGTCGCGCGCGGGTTTTCTCCGGTGGCCGGCCGAGCACTGCAGGGTCGGCTTCCCGTCGTACGTCGTGCCGGGCTCCAGGACTCCGCGTGCCACCATGTCGATGATCACTGTCCAGAACGCGCGTTGGGTTCCGCCGTCCCCCTGTACGAGGACGGCGACGGCGGCGATCCCCAGCCGGAGGTCGTCGTCCGGTACGGCGCCGGCGGGATCCGGTTTCGCGGCCTCATGGCGGGCCAGCGCCTCCGCGACGGCCTTCGCCTGGACCCTGTCGTCGAGCGCCGCAGCTCCCACCACGAGGGCCGCGTAGCCCAGGACGTAACCGGCCCACGCAAACCAAGCGATCATCCCGGCAGTCTCAAGGACATGACCCTTCAGCAGCAAGAGTCAAGTGCCCCGGGCCGTTGCGGCTCGGGCGGAAGGCGACGCGGTCAAGGGCGGTCGGCCAGCCCGGTGCCCGACTGCTGCTCTACACCGACGGCATCGTGGAGGCCCGTGACAGGAAAGGCGAGGAATTCGGCCGCGAACCGTTTCGACGGGGTCTGTCCAGCCAACTCCTGACCACGTGACGACGGGCCGCCTCCGGTGCACCGGGGCGTTCTACCGGGCACAGGGGCAGAAGTCGGCGGTCGCGTACATGGCCTGCTTCGCTGCGGCCTCGGGCGTGGCGTACGGAGCGAACAAGTACCGCAAGTACGCCGAGGACAAGAAGATGGATCGCAGGATCTCCGAGTTGGAGACCGAGGGAGCCTCGGCCGAGATCGAGCAGGGGCGGGATGAAAATCCGACCGTGTAGGCGGAAAGGGAGTTCCTGAACCCCCAACAGAAGCCAAGGCCCTGACGACACGCTGAGTTATTTGTTACTTCGTGGCAGCTTCGGGAGAAGAGGGCCGTACATCGCACCCACTCGCGCCTGACAACTGAACAACGAGACGGGGCCGAAGCCATAAGAGGTGGCTTCGGCCTCATGGTGTCGACTCTACCGACATGCTCACCTGGCGATTTCAAGCACCGGCCTCGCACGCGCCCCGAACGGTGTCACGGATGTCGAGGACCATCACGCCGTCGACTTTCTCGGTGTCGCCCTTGCCGAAGCGGACCCACCAGGACCCGGGTGACTTCAGCGGTGGCGGGCGGCCCGTGCCCTTTCTCGCGGTCGGCGGCGACGGTCTCGGCGGCCCGCCGTGACCAGTCGGCGAGGATCTCGCCCAGGAGCCAGGCCATGTTGTCCAGGGTGTCCTTGTCCACCCTGCGGGCCGCGCGCCTGGTGAGCTGGTGGAGCCATCCCTCGGCCCAGTGCGCCTGGTCCAGGAGCCGCAGCACCCCGCCGTTGGCCGCCGCACGCCCGACCGCCTCCTTCGTCGGCAGCAGCCGGGCGGCCACCTCGGTGACCTGGGCCAGAACCTCGTCCGTGCGGCCTTCCCTGCCCATCTGCTCCTCGGCCGCGATAGCGCCCTGGAGGTGCTTGGCCGCCCGCCGGGCTGCCCTGGTGACGGTGGCGTGCGGCCGCTTGTCCGCGATAGCCCGGACCTCGGCGACCTGCCGGGCCAGCATGCTCACCCCCGGCAAGAGCACCCGGTTCCGGCACAGCCAGCCCACCGTGTGATCGAATAACGCCTTCGGCCCCTCCAAGTGCGCCGTCCACGCCTGCCCATGCAGGAACGCCCGGAACTTCCGGCCCATCTCATGGTCCTCGTACGCGTGGTAGTCGTACGCGTCACGTATCTCCCACGCGTGGTCGTACACCGTCTGCCGCCGCTCCGTGTACCGCTTCACGCACACCGCGTCCTTGATGCCCAGCTGTTCGGCCAGATGCTCGACCACCGACCACGGCACATCCAAGGGGTCCTCGCCCAGAAAAAGCCCCACATACCGCACCGTGCACATCTGGAGTGCGAACCCGAGCTGGTGATGCTTCGTACGCCGCAGCACGATCAGGTCCCGGTCCATGTCGTCCAGGAAGAAGAACCGCTCCAGCTCGGGCCTCGTCGGCTCCTCGGCGAACTTCCCGTACGTCTCGGCCTGCTCATCGGTCAGAAATTCGACTGGCATGCAGGGGACGTAACCACCCGCCACCAACCATCGCGGATCTTTCACCGAAGACCCGTCGCAAGCGGGCGGCCTGTGCTAAACGATCAGCCCTCGCCGTTCATGATCAATCTCACCGATACTGGCTGTTCCAGTGGTCCCCATGGCCGGGTATCGGGTGACGGGTTTCGGCGGCCTGCAGTTGGGCGACCCTTCCGGACTGTGACCCGGGGCACCTCACACCTGACTCGTGCCCCCGGGAAGTACGCCGAGCTGCTTCATGATCGACGCGAAATTCCAGTAGTCCGTGTTCCGGGTAATTTTTCCGTCGGTGACCTCGGTGATGGACACCCCCCGGAGGGAGATTCGCTGCCCGGTCGCGGGCATCCCGTTGTGGCCCATCTGCTCGTAGTTTCCGTCCATCTTCCACTCCCATGCGATGGCGCCTTCGGCTCCGAACACGCTCGTGACGGTGAATTCGACATTCGGATATGAGTGAAAGAATGCCTCCAGAAACCTTCGCAAATCATCATGCCCGCGATTTGTGACACCGAGCGCGGCGTCCTCGTAGGCGCAATCCTCGACGAAGTGATCGAGGATCTTGGTCACATCGTGGGAGTTCCAGTCGGTGATGTAGCTGTTGATGGTTGCCTTGGCTTGCGTGTTCATCCCGGCCTTCCTCTGGTGTCTTCCGGACGCCGCTGGCCTGCCGCTAACCCACGAGCAGGAGTTTCGTACGGTGTCGCTGAGCCAGCTCGGCGTATGCTCCGGGGTTGCCGTCGACCCACTCCTCCAGCTGAGTGCCGGCGATCGGACGCTTGGCGACCACGGGCGCCCCTGCGAGGAACATGCCCGGTGCGAACTCTCTGCCCGCCGGAACCAGCGAGTGCGCCGCGACAAGGCAACGCGCGCCGATCCGTGCCCCGTCGAGGACCGTGCAGCCGTTTCCCACCAGCGCTTTTTCTCCGATCACCGCACCGTGCACCACGCACTGGTGGGCGATCGTGGCCCCGACACCGACCTCGGTGACCAGATGAGGCGGGCCGTGCAGTACCGACCCGTCCTGAACATTGGCACCCTCGCGGACGGTGATACGTGAATAGTCCGCCCGGATAACCGCGTTGTACCAAACCGAAGCACCGGCCTCGACCACGACATCGCCGACAAGTGTGGCGGTGGGCGCGACGAAGGCGTCGGGATGAATGTACGGAGCTTTTCCTTCGAGCGAGAACAGTGGCATGCGCGGAATTGTATGCGCCGACCATCGTTGCGAATAATCTCTGTTCCGAAGGCTGGAACTCATGCCTCGCCATTGGCTCGTGGCCGACCTGAAGACGCGGCAAGGGGGCATGAGCCTTCCGGTGGCCGCTGACCGAGCCCCATGTATGGTCCGTGAGCCATTTCCAACCTGGGGCGTCCCGTCCGGTTGTAGGCGTAAGTCGTCACTTTCCGCCGTCGTCTTTGCGGACCACCTGTCCGAGCTGGTCGCGCTCGAAGGAGACGGTCCCGCCGAGCGCGTCGACGCGGGCGGCGAGCTGCCCGGCGGCGTCGTAGCCGGTAGGTGAGGGTGCGGCCGTCGAAGTCGGTCTCGCAGACGACGTTGTCGGCGGCACCGTACTCGTAGACCCAGTTCATCCCGTGCGGATCGGTGACGCGCCGCAGGCGCAGCTCGGTGTCGTGCTCGAACTCGTAGTGGGCCCCGTTGGGTCCTGTGCGGGCGAGCGGCAGGTCGAAGTGGGTGTATTCGAAGCGGGAGTCCCCGCCGGCCGTGTCGGTGCAGGTGAGGCAGTTGCCCTCGCTGTCGTAGGTCCACGACTCGGTGGCGCCGTAGGGGCCCGTGCGGCGGGCGAGCTGCCCGTCGGCGTGCCACTGAAGGCGGGTGACGCCGCCCACCGGGTCGGTGATGCGGACCGGTTTGCTGAGGGCGTCGTGCTCCTTGCGGGTGGTGGCACCGGCCGGGCCGGTCACCTCTACGGGCAGCCCCGCCGCATCGCAGGTTCAGATACGCGATGACGGCGGCGGAGCCGGTCACGACAGCCCGGTCCGCCGCTCTCGGTGCGCCGTCCGCCCGGCTGTATGGGTGTCTCTCGTGCCTGGCGAGACTGACATGCGACGACTTCTGATCGACATGCGGCCGGAGATGAATCCGGGGCGCTACGTGTTCACCACCGTGGCCGGTGACATCCCGCCCGGGGTGACCCAGGTCGTCACGATGGCCGAACGCGAGGGCCTCACCCTGGTGCTGCGCCCCGGCGGGCGGCCGGTGATCGCCGACACCGTCGAGCGCCCACCGGTGGATCCCGGGGGTCGCGCGGTTCTCGACGAGATCTGCGCCTCATACCATGTGAGCGCCTACGCCACCGCCGACGAGTACAGCGGACTGCCCGCCGCGAACGGGTTCGTCGACATCGACCTCCGTGACATCAGCGACAAGGTGGTCCGGACCGGGGTGATCATGGCCGATGTCGTCGAGGCCCGGCGCGACGAACTGGCCCGGATCGACGGGCCGGAACCGATCGACCAGTACATCGACCTCATGCGTCGCGCGACGGCCAGCCCGGGTATCAGGTACCTGGTGATCGCCGCGACGCTGGACCCGCGTTTGGCTTCTGATCCCGTCCGGCGCGCGCCCGCTGCCCGGCCCCCCTCTGTCACAAGGGGTACTGGACACTCGGGCTGCCGACCGCGCCATCCCGGACCTGGGGGCGGCGGCCACTCGCGGATGCCCCACGGGCCCGGGAGCCCGCTCCCGGGCCCGTGTGTCCGCTCCGCGGCGCTGGCGTGTGTCTCGTCCGGGCGGACCACCGACCGCCGTCAGTGCCCCGGCCCGGGAAGGGCGCTCGTCACCGGTAGCCGGACGCGTCGGCGGGCTTGCCCGCCTCCTCCACCTCGACCAGATAGCGCCAGCAGTCGGGGCGCGAGCCGTCGAGGTCGGTGAAGCCGTACTCCTGCGCGAGCTGCCCGCTGGACACCGACTGGCCATTCCAGCGCGTGACATCCACGTCGCCCGCCAGCGCCGCGACAGCGCGTCCCACATACGAAGGGCTCTCCGAGATGCAGAAGTGCGGCACCTCGGTCAGCGCGTCGCGCCAGGTCTCCTCCGTGACGCCGAGCGATTCGAGCATCATCTCCGAACGCATCCAGCCCGGCGTGAGCGTCACCGCTGTCCCGCCATACGACTTGAGCTCGTGCGCGAGCACGAACCCCATGCGCAACACACTGTTCTTGACCAGGTCGTAGAAGTACGAGTTGCGGTAGCGGCTGCCGTTGTACGCGGAGGTCCCGTCGGTCATCTCCACGACGAGCCCGCCGGGCTGACGCACCAGCAGCGGCAGCAGGAAGTGGCTGGAGATCGCGTGGGTGTCCACACCGAGCCGCATCAGCCGCAGCCCTGCGTCGAGATCGTGCTCCCACACCTTCTTGTCGAACTCGAACAGCCGCTCACCGCCCCAGACATCGTTGACCAGCACGTCGAGTCGCCCCTGCTCGGCGTCGACGCGCTCGGCCAGCGCCCGGACCTGCTCGGGCACCAGGTGGTCGGTCGGCACCGCGATCCCGGTCCCGCCCGCCCCGGTGACCAGCTCCGCGGTCTCCTCGATCGTCTCGGACCGGTCGTACTCCGAGCGGCGCTCCCGAGTCGTACGGCCCGTGACATAGACCGTCGCACCCGCCGCGCCCAACTGGACGGCGATGGCTCGTCCGGCTGCCCGCGTCGCACCCGCGACCAGCGCGGTCTTCCCATGGAGGTCCGGAGCCGGTGTGTCGGGCATGAGTCCCATGGAGTTTCCTTATCTGTCTGCGCGTTCCTGGACCGCGTCCGTCATCGACGCGGGCTGGTCGCACCATGATCGTCCCCTAACCCGACAACCTCTGTCGTCTTTCCCGCCGTTCTCCGTGAGCGGGGGCGGAAGAGACGGGCCACGCGCCGATGACGGGGAGAACGAAGTGGCCATTGATACCCACCCGACGCGACAGCCGGGCCCACATCCTGACAACGAGCCGAAACAGCCCCCGTGGGCCCCGCCGGACGGAGGTGACAGGTCTAGCGGTTCGGCGAACGCGCGGTTGACCGTGGTGGTGCGCCGCAGCACCGACAAGATGCCTTCGACCCGGTTGAGATCCGGTGCGCAGGGCGGGAGTTGGTAGACGGTGAGCCAGTCCCGTTCGGCGGTGTAGCGGCGCATCCCGGCCGTCAGGCGGGTGTTCAAGATGCCCTTATGTTGCGTCAAGCGGCATCGGACGAGAGACCAAGGACTGGCGTCCGCTGGATCTGACCGTATAACTCGCGAGCGACGAGCGTTTGAGGCAACGGATGATCTCGCGCTTCGACATGCCCTGTTTGGTGCGTCGTTCGAGGTAGAGACGTGTGCGCACATCATGGCGCAGGCGAGTAACCACCCCTGGCCGCCGGTGGCCGTAGCCGTCAGATCCTGCTCTGGGACCCGCGTTCCGGCCGGCTGCTTGCGGAGCTGCCCGACCAGCCCGAGGTCCACCGGCTCGGTCTGGCCAGGGACGGCTCATGGATCGCGATCGGCGACGTGAACGGCCTCCGGGTCCTGGAACTGCCCAGCAGTCGCGAGCGCTTCACGCTGAAGCAGACAGGTACACGTTTCACCACCACCGAGGACTGGCTGGCCGTGCCTGTCGCCGGACGCGTGCAGATTCGGTCGACTCGCACCGGTGAACTCCTGGACACCCTCGAGGCCCACACGGACCTCGTTCTCGACTGCCGCATGTCACCCGACCGACAACACTTGATGACCATGGACCGCGGCGGCACACCCATCGTGTGGGACGCGGCCGCCATCGTCTCTTGACACTGTGCCTGTCGCACTCCTTGCCGCTATCCCACTTCCAGGACCGCCTTGCCGACGATCTTCCCCTCCTCCAGGTCGAGGAGTGCCCGGCGCCCCTCGGATAGGGGATACCGAGCGGCCACCAGGGGGCGTACCGCACCCGATTCGACCAGGCCGGCGATGACGGCAGAGGCTTCGCCCAGTGCGCCGGGCAGACGCTGCATGTGTTCGCCCCACGCGACACCGACCACGCTGACATTGCGCAGCACGAGGCGGTTCACCTTCACCCGTGGGATATCGCCGCCGGCGAATCCGAGGACGAGGAGGTTCCCGCCCGGAGCGAGGATCCGGACGGCGTTGTCGAACGCGGTCCCACCCACGGGATCGACCACGGCGTCCACGCCCGCGCCCCCGGTGAGTTCCCTGACGCGGGCCGCCCACCCGTCGGCCAGGGCCACCACCTCGTCGGCGCCGAGCCCGCGCAGGAAATCCGCGGTCCCCGTGCGGCGCGCCACGGCGATCACGCGGGCACCGAGTGCCTTGCCGACCTGCACGGCGGCCGAACCGATGCCACCCGCCGCACCGAGCACCAGCAGGGTCTGGCCCGCTTCCAGCCGGATCCTGTTCCGCAGGGCGAACAGCACCGTGTAGTGGTTGACGACCAGTGCGGCGCCCTCCGCGAAGTCCAGATCACCGGGCAGCGGAGCGACCATGGCCGGCTCGATCGCGACCCGCTCCGCGAAACAGCCGCCCTCCATACGCACCGCCACCACCTTCTGTCCTCGGTGAAAGCCGCTGCCGTCCGGTGCCGACGCAACCACCCCGGCGAGCTCCGCACCCGGCGTGAACGGCGGCTTTGGCCGCAGCTGGTAACGGCCGTAGGTCATGAGCAGGTCCGGGTAGCACACACCCGCGGCGTGTACGTCGATCAGAACCCGTCCGCCACCGGTCGGTTCCGGCACCTCGACGAGATCCATCCCTTTCGGACCGATCAGCTCGGAGACCACGAGTGCCTTCATCACGTCCTGTCCTCCTCCGTGTCCGGACGAGCATGTTCGCGTGCCGGTCACCGGTGCGTCATGTCGAGGTTCCGGCCAACGGCACTCGATCGTCACCACCCCTCTCCCGGTTTCAGGACCGTGGGTCCGACCTGTCTGGATCACCGATGCTCTCGTGCGGCGGTGCGCACGGCGCAGGCTCGTGCAGCGTCACGGGTTCGGCGGGACCGGCATGGTCCTGGACGCGGAACCCCGGCCAACGCACGCCAAGCCACCGCCGATCAGGGAAGTACGCGCCGGGACGGCGGCGTCGGCGAGTCGTCCCGGCTGCTCTCGCAGGCGGAGACCGAATCACTGGACTCGTCGTCCTTCGGCCGGGGTCCGCGTGTTCGCCCTCGGCCTGGCTGGCGGAGCGTGACGCCGGACGGGGTGAGCGGTCTGCTCTCAGGCCGTGAGGCCGTGAGGCCGTCGGGTCATCAGGTCAGCGCGCCGGGGCCGCCGGAATGTCGAAGCCATCGGCGCCCCCGGACCTCATCGTCCGGGGCTGTCGCGCGGTTCCATCCGCCGGAACCGGAGCTGGCTGTCGGCACCCGGTGGCGACATGGTGCTGAGCACCGCTGACAGGAAGGTGGGACATGCTCCGTGACGCCACCATGATCGAGGCGGGGAGTCGCGTCTCCACCACGTACCGCAGCGCGTTGCCGACCGATTCCGGCGTTCCGGTGGTCGAACCGGAACCGCCGGGCGGCAACCCGCTGCCGGATACCGGTCCGGCGTACGCGGGCCGTCCGTATCCGGACAAGCCCCCTTCCCCTGGCGATCCGGCGATCGGCTTGTTCGCGAGAGAACAGGTGTACCGCCCGGAACCGGAACCGAGGAGACGATGATGTCCCGTGCTCACCGCGACTACGTCGAGGCTCTTCTCGCCGAGCGGGCCATGCCCCCCGCGGAGGTGTGGAAGGCCGCTGAGGCACGCCTCGACAGGCCGATCCACGAAGGTCTGAACAGCGCGCAGGAGGCCGCCGACCGATGGGCCCGGGACCGCGCCCGGCTCGCGATGATCGTCCGTCATCCGGACGGCACGAGCGACCGGTGGACGTTCGCCGAACTCAGCCGCGCCTCCAGCAGGCTGGCCACGGCGTGGCGGGCCGCCGGGCTGCGCCGAGGGGATCGCGTCGCAGCGTACGTCTCCCAGCAGATCGAGGCGTACATCACGGCACTGGCGGCCTGGCGGGCCGGCATGGTGTACATGCCCCTGTTCGCCGGGTTCGGGCCGGACGCGCTCGCGCAGCGCATCAACGGCGGCGAGCCGGCGGCGGTCGTGGTGGACCACACCCTGCGGGCCCGGCTGGAGCGGGCCCTCGGGACGGTGCGCGGCGATCTCCGGATCTACACCGTGGCCGGTCCGGCCGGCCGGGGTCTGGTCTGCGGCGACCACAGCCTGTGGGCGGAGATCGAGGGCCATGCCGCCGGAACCGCGGTGGAGAACACCGCGGCCTCGGACCCGGCGACCCTGATCTACACCAGCGGCACCACCGGAGCACCGAAGGGCTGCGTACAGCCGCACTCCCTGCTGGTGTCGATCCAGCCCTTCATCCGGCACACGTTCGCGCTGCGGCCGGGCGACATGCTGTTCAGCGGTGCGAATCCGGGCTGGGCCTACGGTCTCTACACGACCGGGTTCGGACCCATGTCGCTCGGTCACCCGCGGGTCGTGCTGAGCGGCGACTTCGATCCCCACGCCTGGCTGAAGGTCTTCGAGGAGGAGCAGGTCACCTATGTCGCCGCGGCGCCCAGCGCCTATCGCAGGCTCCTGCAAGCCGCGCGGAGGTCCGGTCTCTCGGCATCGGTGCGTGGCGCCACGAGCGCGGGGGAGCCGCTGGACGCGCCGCTGGCGGAGGCGTGGCGCGACCTGACGGGAGCCGGCATCCAGGACGGATACGGCCAGAGCGAGGCCGGAATGGTCCTGGCGAATCTGGCGTATGACGAGAAGCCCGCCGTGCCCGGGGCGCTGTCCTCGATCGTGCCGGGCTGTGAGGTCGTGCTGGTCGACGACGACGGGGTCCCGCAGGCCGAGCAGGGAATCATCGCGCTGCACCGCCCCAAGTACCTGGCCGCCACCGGTTACTGGAACCGCGACGACCTGTGGGCGGCACGCTGGCGCGGCGAGTACTTCCTGACCGGAGACGTCGGGCGGCGCGACGAAGACGGCAGGTTCCGGTTCGTGGGCCGGGCCGACGACTTGATCGTGACGTCCGGCTACAACGTGGGCCCGAGCGAGGTCGAGGAACTCGTCCTCGCGCATCCGGGTGTCCTGGAGGCCGCCGTCGTGGGGGTGCCGGACCCCGAGCGGGGCACCGTCGTGCGTGCGGTGATCGTCGCCAACGGTCAGGTGCCGCAGGACAAGGTGGCGGCGGAGGTGCGCCGCACCGTCCAGGACAAGCTCGGACGGCACGCGTATCCGCGGATCATCGACTTCGTGGACGCGCTGCCCCGCACCGAAACGGGCAAGATCCAGCGCAACCTGCTCAGGTCGGAGTACGAGCGCTCCTGAGCGCGCACACTCTGATCAGCGACGACGACCGGTGTGACCCGCTGTATCGGGTCACCCCGGTCGTCGTACGTCAGGTGTCCGTCAGAGCAGTGACGGGCTTTCCAGATCCTTGCCCAGCATGAAGAACTCACGCCGGAGTCCGGGGTCAGAGGCCACCTTGCGGTAGTGCTCGACCTCCGCGTCGAACCGGGCTCCGCTCCCGGCACGGAAGACGAGCCGCATGCTCTCCGACGACAGGGGAGAGGCGCGGTCGACGAAGACCCGCCGGCGTTCCTTCGCGTACCGGTCTAGCACACCGGGGTCCGCCTCACCGTGGGCCACCGCAGCCAGCGCCTCGGTGAGTACGAAAGTGTCGAACAGGCCGCAGGCCAGGCCGAAGGCGCTGCTGGGGTTCGTCACATGGGCCGCGTCGCCGGCGAGCACCACGCGTCCCACCCGGAAGCGGTCGGCCGTGCGCTCGTGCACTCGGTAGGAGGACCAGCCCCGCAGCCCCGGATCGGCCCCCTCGGGCAGCACCGTCTTGAAGACGGCCGGCATCCGGTCCGGCACCGTCTCCTCCGGCAGGAGTCGGCTCTCGGCGTAGATGTAGCGCCACAGACCGCTCCGGTCCGCCTGGCCGAGCAGAGCGCCGTGGTCGGGGTCGATCTGGTACGACGCCCGGGTGAAGCCCAGCCCGGTGAAGTCGAACCGCACGTCGGCCGCCACGAACCGAACGGGCCAGGTCATCCCCGCGAAACCGATGCCGAGGGAGCGCCGGACACGGCTGTGCGCACCGTCGGCGCCCACCACCCAGCCGACCCGGAAGGTTCGTGTGCTCCCGGGTCCTTCGGCGGTCACCGTCACCCCGTGGTCGTCCTGCTCCAGACCGACCACCCGCGTGTTCCACACGACCTCCGCATGAGGCATCCCGCTCAGCCGCGCGAGAACGATGTCGGCGAGCAGATGCTGTGGCAGGTGAAGGCTGTACGTGTGCTCGGTCTCGTCCGAGAGGCTGCCGAGGTCGAAGAAGATCCGTTCACCGCTGCGCAGCACTCCGAAACACCACTGATGTTCCGTCAGGCCCGCGTGAAGCATGTCCGGGAGAATGCCCAGACGCTCGATCCCCGGCAGCGTCGACCAGTGGTACACCATGTCGTGCGGCGCCTCGGAGACCTGGGGCCGGGCCTCCAGCAACGTCACGCCCACACCGGACTGGGCCAGGCCGAGCGCCGTGAGCAGTCCGACCGGGCCGCCTCCGACGACCAGGACGCTCCCGTCCGGCATTACGTGCTCCTTCGGACCTTGTCGTGGGGCTTTGGGCCGGGCGGTCGCGACGCGGCCACCCCGTGGACATTGTGAGCCATGGACATTTTGGTCTTCCGTCGCGGCGACGGGAGACCGGATTGCGGCGGCGGACGGAACCCGGTCACGTGTGACCGAGGACCTCCTCGACGCCCGCGCCGGGCGGCCCGGACGTGCTGTCCAGGCATCGCCGACCGCAGGTCCTGGCACTGCGGAAGGCGTCGATCTTCGTGGCGGACAATGACCGCGGGACGCTCGGGTCTTGATCCCGCTCACCGCGTCTCGGCCGGCGGTCAGGTCCGCGGCGAAGCGACACTCACCCGTGGTATCGGGCAGGTACCTCGCCACGACCCCGATTCTCGGACTCACGTCCGTACTCCTCATCATCTGGATCGGCACATACCGAAGTCTGGGTACCGCCGCGGGCGGACGGGAGTCGCAGTTCCGGTCACTGGTACTCGTCGTTGTGGCCTCCGTCGCCCGGCTCCAACACTGTCCGGGTGTCCACACTGATTGTTGGTGCCTCCGTCGCAGGCGTGCGAACCGCTCAGGCCCTCCGGCGCGAGGGCTACGACGGCGCGATCACCGTGGTGGGGGAGGAATCGCACCACCCCTACGACAAGCCACCGCTGTCCAAGGAGATGCTCGCGCCCGGCGCCGCTGCCGCTCCGGTCCCGCTGCTGTCCGGGGACGAACTCAAGGCGCTCGATGTCGGCCTCCGGCTGGGAACGCGGGCTGTCGCCCTCGATCCGTCCCGGCGCACGGTGCTCACGGACGCCGGTGACGAGGTGGCGTACGCCCAGCTGGTGATCGCGACCGGGGTCAAGCCCGTGACCCTGCCCGGGGCCGATTCGCTCGTGGGCGTCCACACGGTCCGCACGGCCGACGACGCCCTGGCGCTGCGCGCGGAGCTGGAGCGGGCGTCACGCGCGGTGGTGATCGGCGCCGGGTTCATCGGTGCCGAGTTCGCCTCGGCGGCGCGGGCGCGTGGTGTCGAGGTGTCCGTCGTCGAGGCTCAGGACACGCCGATGGCACACATTCTGGGGCGCGAAGTGGGGGGCGCCCTGGCGAGGCTGCACGAACTGAACGGCGTCGCTGTTCACAGTGGCGTGCGTTTCTCCGCCTTCGAGGGTCACGAGGGCCGCGTGACGGGGGTCGCGCTGTCCGACGGCCGTCTGCTGCCCGCCGATCTGGTGGTCGTGGGCATCGGGGCGCGCCCCGCCACGCAGTGGCTGGAGTCCTCAGGGCTTCCCGTGCGGGACGGGGTCGAATGCGATGCGAATCTGAGAGTACTGGGCCGGCCGGGTATCTACGCGGCCGGGGACGTGGCGCGATGGCAGCACGCCCTCTACCGGACGGGCGTCCGCATAGAGCACTGGACGAATGCGAATGAGCACGCCGCGATCGTCGCAGCCGGAATTCTGGGGAAGCCCGCCCCGCCTGTTCAGGTTCCTTATGTGTGGTCCGACCAGTACGGGCGGCGGATCCAGATCGCCGGGAGGCCGGCGATGGGTGAGGTGAAGGCGGTCCGAGGCGGAATCGACCAGGCGTCCCTTGCCGCGGTGTACGCCGATCGTGACGGAATGGTCGTGGGAGCGGTCGTCGTCGATGATCCGCGCACGCTGATGAAGTGCCGCAAGGCGATCGCCAAACGGCTCGGCGTCACTGAACTCGATATCGGTCTCGCGGCGACTTCCTAGGCTGCCGAATCTTTCGACGAGTACAGGAGTTTGCAGGATGGCGCTCACAGAAGAAGGACTTGTCGACGTACCGGGTATGGCGAGCCAGTGGGTCCGGCTGGCCGGCGGTGCGAAGGCCCACTACATGACGTCGGGCGCTGCCGGTCCCGCGGTCGTACTGCTGCACGGTGGGCTGCCCGGGTCGTCGGGCACTGTGGGCTGGCGTTTCCTGGCGCCTTTCCTGGGTGAGAACGGCTTCCGGGTGTACTGCCCGGACATGCCCGGCTTCGGCCTGTCCGACACGGCCGAGGAGCACCGGCCGGCCGGGGTGCACAGCCACGTCGACTTCATCCACGAGTTCGTCACGGCGCTGGGCCTGGACAAGTTCCATATCGCGGGCAATTCGATGGGGTGCATGAACACCACCAACTATGTGGTCGCCCACCCTGAACGGGTGCTCAGCTTCGGGCTGATCGCGGGTGACATTGGGGACATCGTCCCGGCGGGGAAGAAGCCCCCGGCCAAGGTGGAGCTCACGCAGTACGACGGTACGCGGGACGGCATGCGCCGGATGATGAACGCGATCATCTACCGCGGCCAGGCCGTGACTGACGATGTCATCGAGATGCGGTACCAGGCCGCTCAGCGCCACCTGGAAGCGCACAAGGCGTTCTTCCCGAGCATTCTTCAGTACGCCCGGGTGATTCCCTGGAAGGACCCGAACATCGCCGCCCGGCTGTCCACCAAGGGCAGGCTGGACAAGCTCATCATTCCCGGCATCTACCTCTACGGCATGGATGACGTGCTCACCCCGGTCGAGTGGGGATACGAGCAGGAGAAGGCGCTGCCGAACGTCCAGTTCTTCTACCCGGAGGAATGCGGTCACCTGGGCCAGACGGACCGACCGGACATCTTCAACCCGGTGTTCCTGGAGTTCTTCCGGGACGGGATCGTGTCCCGGCGGACGGCCGACGCCGCCGGAGTTTCCAAGCGTCGGCCGGAGAATCCTGACCTCGTCAGTCAGGACTAGCAGCCGCACGGGGGAACACCAACGGGGCCGGAAATCAGGAGACGCGAACATGCTCGGAGACATCACCGTAGTCGAACTCGGTCAACGTGTTTCGACCGCCTACTGCGGCAAGTTGCTGGTCGACGCAGGGGCGACCGTCGTGAAGATCGAGGAACAGGGCGGGGATCCGCTGCGCGGCAGCGAACCGGCGTACGCCGCGTATCTGCTCGCGGGAAAGCGGTCGGTGACGGCCGACTCACTCGCTTCGGCCGCGGCGCTCGGCGACCGTGTCGACGTCGTCATCCGCGACAGCGACGAGGCGGACGCCGGGCGGCAGGTGGCCGCATGGCGGGACCGCAATCCCGACCTGGTCGTCGTCACACTGTCGGACTACGGTCTGGACGGTCCCGCCGCGTCCACGCCAGCGACGGAGTTCACGCTCCAGGCCGAGGCCGGGATCACGGTGCTGCGTCCCACCGGGGACCGGCCGCCCGTCGCCACCAGTGTGCAACTGGCCGAACTCACCAGCGGAGTCAGCGCGGCCATGGGAACGGTGATGGCCCTGTTGGGCTGCCGGGCCGGTGCGCCGGGAATCGACGTCGACGTGTCCAGGTTCGAGGCGCTGGTCTCGCTGCTCCAGTACCCCTGGCTCTTCGCCCAGTCGGAGAACCACTATCCCTACCTGATTCCGCAGAACGCCGTTCCGGGAATCGAGCGGGCCAAGGACGGCTGGGTCTGCGTGGTCAGCGTCACCGAACCGCAGTGGAACGGCTTCAAGGAGATGGCCGGCGTTCCCGGACTCGCCGACGAGCGCTTCAACGCGTTCAGCGACCGGGTGAAGCTCGGCAAGGAGGTCACCGCGCTGGTTCGGAGCTTCACCGAGCGGCACACGATCGACGAACTCGTCGAGCTGGGCGCCGCGCACCGGGTGCCGATCGTGCCCGTGGGAACGCCGCGGACCCTGGCCGAACTGGTCCCGTACGCCAGCCGGAACACCTATGTGCGCAACGAGGCCGGAGCCGACTCGACCGGGGGCTTCCTCCAGCCGCGCCCACCGTTCCGTGTCGACAACGAGGGCGACTGGGTTCCGAAGCCGCCCCCGCGGGTCGGCGAGGACAACGGCGCCGCGTGGGGGCCCCGCCCCGTACGGCAGAATTCCACAGCTGACGGGACGGACCCGCGACGGCCCCTCGAGGGGCTGCGGGTGGTTGAGTTCGGGACGTTCCAGGCGGGGCCACTGGTGGGTTCGGCGCTGGCGTCGCTCGGCGCCGACGTGATCAAGGTGGAGGCCGTCAGCCGCCCCGACCTGATCCGGTTCACCGGGTGCCCGCCCACTGTCGACCGGTTCTGGGAACGTTCGGGGCAGTTTCTCGGTCCGAACACCGGCAAACGCGCGGTCACCGTGGACCTGGCCGACCCCCGCGGCGTGGAGATCGCCAGGAAACTGATCGCCGGCAGCGATGTCATGATCGAGAACTTCGTACCGCGCGTGCTGGACAGCCGGGGGCTCGGACAGGAGGGAGTCCGCGCACTGCGGCCCGACATCGTCATGGTGCGGATGCCTGCCTGGGGCCTGACCGGCCCGTGGCGTGACCGTCCGGGATTCACGTACACCGCCGACGCTGCCGCGGGACTGAGCGAGATGTCGGGTTACCCGGACGGGGAGCCCCTGCTCACCGGAACCATCGTTGACCCGCTCGCGGCGCTGGTCACGACCTTCGTCACCGTCGCCGCGATCCTGCGCCGCCGGCGCACCGGGGAGGGCGCCTTCATCGAGGTGCCGCTCTGCGACGTCGCCCCGCAGCTCACCGCCAGGCCGGTGATCGAGGCCTCCCGCACCGGACGCGTCGGCACCCGGACCGGCAACCGCAGCCCGTACCTGGCGCCCCAGGGAATGTACCGGTGCGCCGACGGGGCATGGGCGGCTGTCTCGGTGGCGACGGACAGGCAGTGGAAGGCGCTGGCCACCCTGCCCGCCGTCAAGGCCTGGGCCGCTGACGAACGGTTTGCCGACCATTCCGGTCGCCGCGGGCACGAGGACGAACTGGACCAACGGCTGGGCGAGTTCTGCGCGACGACGGCCTCGGCCGAACTGGTGGCGACGCTCAGGGACCTCGGCGTACCGGCAGCTGTGCTGAGGGTTGGCGACGACTTCGCCGAGCACCCGCAACTCCTCGCCCGGCACCGGGTGTACGAGCTGGACCACCCGGTGACCGGATCGGCGAAGCACATCGGGCCGGCGATGACGTTCTCGCACGCCCCGGTGGCCTCCGCGCCCAGGAACACGCCGCTATTCGGGCAGGACAACCACGACGTGCTCCGCGAACTGGGCTACAGCGAGCCGGAAATCCAGTCCCTGACCGAGGACGGGGTGCTGGGGGACGCCCCGTTCGGGCTTCCCTTCGACCGCAGGAGCTGAGCGTGTCAGCGATCACCGCGTCGCTGGAAAGGACCCCGCGAAGGCGCAACCGCAACCGGTGAGGTGCGCCGACGCCGAGGACGACTGCGTGTCCGTTCACCTCGACCACCGAGGCCACAGAATCCGGTCGGCCTTGGAAATTCCACCTCGGTGAAATTCGTTGACGCGTGGTCGGCCACAGTGGAATGGAGGTTCTGTGGAAGTGGAAGTGGGAGTTCTCAGGATCGAGCCGGAGCTGTCAGAGATCGAATCCTCTCGCGGCGCCGCCCTGCGCGTGGCCGAGATCAAACTGGGCGGGGTGCCCCGTGGCGCGGTCGTCGTGCTCTGCGAGGCGGGCGGGCTGGAACATGATGCCCCCGAGGTGCTGAACCGCCTGGCCGAGCACGGCTACGAATCGCTCGCCGCCGACCTGTCGTCCGCCGGGCCCGCCGTCACCGCACGCGACGACGAGCTGCTGCGTGATGTCGCCATCCTGTTGGGCCGGCTGGCCGGGCGGGGATGGTCGCCCGAGCAGATCGGTCTGGTCGGATACGGGTTGGGCGGGCGTGTCGCCCTGCTCGTGGCGGCGGAGTTCGAACTCGGCGCCGCGGTCAGTGTCGCACCGGCAGGCCTGCGGACCCCGGCCGGCCCGCTGGGTACGCCGTGGCTTGGTCTGTTCGGCGACCTCGACGAGAACCTGCCGGCCCAGGCCGTACGGCGACTGGGCGAAAAGTTGGATTCCGGCTCGCCGGTGCACACCGAGGTGGTCGGCTATCCAGGGGTCGGCGAGGGATTCCACCGTGCCTCACCGGAGGTGCTCGCGCATGCCGCGGAATTCGAATCCTGGCAGCGAACCGTCGAATGGCTGAACCTCCGAGTAGCGCCCAGGCCGTCCCCGTCGACCGAGACCTGGCGGGTGTGAAAAGAGGTTCCGATCGCCGGAACCGGGAGATGACGGGGGCTGCGCCAGCAGGCAACGTAACCGGGAACGCGCGTGTGCGTCAGGCCACTTCGGCTCCCGGTTCGGAGAAAAGGGATGAGTACTGGTGTCTGAGTACATTGACGATGACCGGGAAATGCCGCGTTTCCGGGTCAACCGGAATGCAATGACCGACGGTGATGTGTTCGCGAAGGAACGCGAGCTGATCTTCAACCACAGCTGGCTCTACGTCGGACACGAGACGGAGCTGCGCAAGCCGAACGACTTCAAGACCCGTACCGTGGCGGGCCGTCCGCTGATCTTCGCCAGGGACGCCAAGGGCAAGCTGCAGGTGTGGGTCAACTCGTGCCCGCACCGCGGCGCGATGATCTGCCGTGAGACGGCCGGCAACGCCCGGTTCATGACCTGCTTTTACCACGGGTGGAGCTTCAGCAACTCCGGGAATCTCGTTTCGGTTCCGGGTGACGACGCGTACGGCCCGGACTTCGAGCGGCCGGCCCTCGCCGCCCCTGCGAAGGTGGACTCCTACCGGGGCTTCGTGTTCGTCAGCTTCGACCCGGACATCGTCGACCTGCCGGACTATCTGGCGGGTGCGACCGACTTCCTCGACCTGGTGTGCGACCAGTCCGAGGTCGGCATGCAGGTGCTGGAGGGCACGCACGAGTACTCGGTGGAGGCGAACTGGAAGCTGCTGGTCGAGAACAGTGTCGACGGCTACCACGCCGTCTCCACCCATCAGCGGTACTTCGAGATGATGTTCGCGGCCCACGGCGGGTTCGCCCCGACCGCGCTCGGCCAGTCGCGAGGCATCGACCTCGGCAACGGTCACGCCGTTATGGCCGGCGACCCGAGCACGGGCGGGCTCTTCGGCCGACCGCTGTCCGAGGCCGCCACGGCGGAGAAGGCCGCGCGCTTCGAGCGGTTCCAGGAGAAGTACGGCGCCGCCTGGGTCGACCGGATGCGAGGCGCCCGGAATATGGTGATCTTCCCGAACCTGGTCGTCATCGACCTGGTGATGGGCGTCGTGGTACGCAGGATCGAGCCCCTCGCGCCGGACTACATGGAAGTCACCGCCTGGCACCTGGCCCCGCCGGAGGAGGGCGAGGAACTGCACAAGCAGCGCCTGGACAACTTCCTCACCTTCTGGGGGCCGGGCGGTCTCGCCTCCCCGGACGACGTGGAAGCGCTGGAGACCTGTCAGCGGGCCTACGCCTCCCAGCGGGAGCTGCCCTGGTCGGACGTCTCCCGGGGCATGAACAAGTCCGCCCCGCTGGGCTCGGACGAGTATCAGATGCGTTTGTGGTGGCGCCGCTGGAACGAACTCATCACCGGGGAGAAGCTGCCGCCCGAGGAGCATGCACCGCTCGACGGCGTGTACACCGGCCGCAGGCTGTCGCCCGATCACACCGCCGCGAAGTAGACGCGTCAGGCGAAGCAGAGGAGAGACCATGCTGGATCTGGAGCCCACCGACGAACATCTCGCGGTGGCCGAACTCGCCCGCAGCCTCGGGCTCGAACTGCTGTCCCCCGCGGCACGCGAGGCCGAGACGGAGCGGGCGGTTCCGTCGGGCGTGTGGCACACCCTGTTCGAGAGCGGTCTGACGGTTCCGGTGCCGGAGGAGTTCGGGGGCGGCGGGATACCGGACACCGTCACCCAGATGATCGCCGTCGAGAACCTCGCGTACGGGGACGCCGGGATCACACTGGCCGCGATGTGGAGCGGGTCGGCGGCGCTGCTGCTCGCCCGGCACGGCACCAAGGAACAGACCGCGCTCCTCCCGGAGCTGGCGGGCAACCCGGACTCGCGCGGAGCCGTCGCGCTCTACGAGGGCCACGGTCGCGCCCCCGCCGAGTTCACCACCTCCGTCACCCGGACCGCGGACGGCCGACTGCGCGTCAACGGCCGCAAGGTCGCGGTGGCCTTCGCCGACCGGGCCGACCCGCTGATCGTCGTGGGCGTCGAGGCGGAGAGCGGCAGACTGCGGGCCGTGCTCGTTCCCACGTCCGACCCGGGCGTGGTGGTCACGGCCGGCAACCGTGGACTGGCCCTCGACGCCGCGCCGACCGCGACCGTGACCTTCGACGTGACCGTCCCCGCGCAGAACCTGGTCGGCGACGCCGAGGACGATGCGGTCGCCCTGGGGAACACCGTCGGCCGGATCCGGCTCGCCGTGGCCGCCGCGCAGGTGGGAACGGCGCAGCGCGCGGTCGAGTACGCCTCGAAGTACGCCACCGAGCGGGTGGCCTTCGGCCGGCCGATCGCGGGCTTCCAGGGCGTTTCCTTCCCTCTCGCGGAGGCGCAGATACGGATCGAGGCGGTACGGCTGGAGATCGCGGAAGCGGCCACGCTGCTCGACGGTGACGACTACGGCGACCACGCGGACGCGGTGACCCGCGTCGTCAACTACGCGGGCGAGGTGGCCGCGGAGGCGACCAGGACCGCCGTCCAGACGCTCGGCGGCCACGGTTTCATCGTGGAGCACCCGGTGGAGCTGTGGTACCGCTCGGCCGCAGCGCTGTCCGCCCTCGATTTCGACCCGCTGTGCTCGTCGTTCGAGCCGGCGCTGTGAGCTGAGGAATCCATGAGTCTTGATTTCGCGCTGAGCAAGCCGCTGGCCGACTACGGCCGGGCCGTCCGTGACTGGTCCGCCACCGAGTGCCGCCCCTACGCCCGCGAGGCCGACGAGCTGCACGCCGCCCCCGCCAACTGGGCGGAGATCCTGGACACCTCACCGGTGCCGCTGGGCCGGGTCGACAAGCCGGAGGCGGGGCCCATTCCCGATTTCGACGAGGGCTACTGGGTCACCAAACTGGTGTTCACCGAGAGCATCGGCTACGGCGACATCTGGGTCTCGCCCACCCTCGGCGCCGGGATCGGCCATCTGGTCGTCGAGTCGATGGGTACCCCCGAGCAGATCGAGAAGTGGTATGAGCCGGTGGTCTCCGCCGGGTTGCCCACGGGGTTCGCCCTCACCGAACCGGGGTTCGGGACGGACACCTCGCTGGTGGCCACCACCGCGACCCGGGACGGCGACCGCTGGGTCCTCAACGGCAACAAGATCTTCTGTAGTTTCGGCGCGACCGCGGAATACGTCGTGGTGTTCGCCACGATCGACAAGTCGCTCGGCGCCAAGGGCATCAACGCGTTCGTCGTGCCGAAGGACACCCCGGGCTTTGTGGTGACCAGGCCCAATGAGCACAAGCTCGGGATCCGCAGCTGGGGTACGTCGGCGCTGGCGTTCGACGACTGCGCCGTCCCCCTGGAGAACAGGCTCGGTTGGACGGCCGACGGTTCCGTCCCGGCAAAGCGCAGCGGACAGAGCGGCGCACTGGGCGCGCTGGCGTACAACAGGCCCAACATGGCCGCGCTCGCCACGGGGCTGGCGCAGGCGTCGCTCGATGTGGCCGGCGAGATCCTCGCCGGGCAGAAGGCGGGATTTACGCCGCAGCGCTGGGCGGCCATCGAGGCCGAGCTGCAGAACATGAACCACGTGCTGGAGCGCGGCCGCAGGCTCAACTTCAAGGCCCAGTACCTCGTCGACGGCGGCAAGCCCGATCGTGCCCTGGCGGCGATGGGCAAGGGGTACGCCCCACAGAGCTGCGAACGCGTGATCCGGCGGTGCATGCAGCTGCTCGGTCCGGAGGGCGGCAGCCAGGACCTGCTCCTGGAGAAGTGGTACCGCGATGTGAAGATCATGGACATTTTCGAGGGTTCGGGACAGGCCCAGCGCATCGTGGTCGGCCGCACCCTGATGGGCCGCGTGGCCGGCTAGGGCCGGTCGGAGCCAACCGGACAGGAGCAATCACAATGATCGACGTCCAGACATCGCCGCCGGCCCGGCCGGCGGTCCCGGATTCCCTCGTACGGTCCGTCGAGCGGTTCCTCTACGAGGAGGCCGAACTCCTCGACCAGTGGCGGCTGCACGAGTGGCTGGAGCTCTTCACCCCCGAGGGCCACTACCTGGTGCCCTCCACGGACCTGCCGGACGGCGACCCCGCCAAGGATCTCTTCCTGGTCCAGGACGACCGCTTCCTGCTGGAGCAGCGGGTGAACTCGCTCCTCACCCGTGCCGCGCACGCGGAGTACCCGCACTCCCGGACCCGCCGACTGGTCGGGAACGTCAGGGTGTCGGAGCGGGCGGACGCGACTCTCGACCTCCGGGCCAACTTTGTGGTGTACAGGGTCCGTTCCGGGGCCCTGGACACCTACATCGGTCAGTACCGCCATGTCCTCGAACGGCAGCAGGGCGGGGGATTCCGCTTCGTCGAGCGCAAGGCGGTGCTCGATCTCGACGCACTGCGTCCGCACGGGAAGGTCAGCATCAACCTGTGAACCGGCTTGAGGGAAAGAGCGCGATCGTCACCGGGGCGAGCCCCAACATCGGTGGGGCCATCGCGAGGTGCTTCGACGCCGAGGGCGCGAGACCTTTCTGCACCGATGTCTTGGGAGACACGGCGCAGGCATGTGTGGAGAAGATCCGGGCCGACGGCGGCGACGCCTTCGCGGTCACCGGGGACGTGACCGATCCCGAGCACGCCCGGTCCGTGGTGGAGCAGGCCGTCGCCCGGTGGGGACAGGTGGACGTCCTGGTGAACAACGCCGTCTGGTTCAACCAGAAGGGTCTGCTCACGATGCCGGTCGAGGAGTACCGACGGCAGCTCGACGTCATCCTCGGCGGTGCGTTCCTGTTCACCCGCGCCGTCGCGGAGAGCATGATCCGTACGGGCACGGCGGGCAGCGTGATCAACGTCCTGTCCACTGCCGCCTGGCAGGGACAGCCCGGCAACATCGGCTACTCGACGGGTAAGAGCGGGCTGATCAACTTCACCCGCTCGACCGCGATGGAACTCGCCGAACACGGGATCAGGGTCAACGGGTTCACCCCCACGGCCACCCAGCCCGAGGACCCGGAGCTGGCACGCCGGATGTCCGAGGCGCTCGGCCGGCCCAGCAAGTACCCGATGGACTTCACCGCGCAGTTCCCGCTGGGCCGGCTGCCCACTCCCAGTGACTACGTTCCCGCGCTCGTCTACCTCGCCGCGGACGAGTCCCGGATGGTCACCGGCACCAACATCACGGTCGACGGTGGCGCGACCGCCAAGTACTGGCCCTGGACCCCTCACTAGTCATGGGCGTGGCGCTGGAGAGGATGCGAGACGACGATGGAACGTCACCTTGCCTGCACGGTGTACGAGATGGAGAAGGGAACTTCCCGTACGCTAGACGGTGACGTTCCCATCGCGCTGTTCCGCAGCGACGAGGGCGAGTTCTACGCGACGGCGGATTCGTGCACCCACGAGAAGTGGTCCCTCGGCGAGGACAGTGACGTTGAGGGCGGCGAGATCGTCTGCCCCCTGCACATGGCCCGCTTCGACCTCAGGACCGGTAGGCCCCTGTGTTTCCCCGCCACGATCGCCCTGCGGACGTACCCGGTCGAGATCGAGGACGGAAAGGTCTATGTGATCCGCTGAGCGGACGGCCGGCCGGAGCGACAGCGAGTGGAGCGTGAGCGGGGTTCGCTGTGGTCGGCTGCCGACGAGTCGCAGCCGCACCCTGCGGCGCTTGTGCCGGGCGCAGGGAACGAGATTTCTCCCGGATGGAACCTGTCACTTCTCTTGAAACCGACGGTTCATCCTGATGAAATGAGCGAAACGCGGCAAGGCAGCCAATGGAGCGGCCATGAGCAATGTTGTGGATCCGGCGCCGTCCATCCTGTCGAAGGCATTTGATCTGTTGCGCGCCTTCAATACGCGAGAGCGCGTCATGAGCTTCAGCGAGCTTGTCAGGGCTTCGGGGCTGCCCAAGTCCACGGTGCACCGGCTCCTCGCCCGCCTGGTGGAACTGGATGTCATCGAGCACCACCGATCCGGTTACAAGATCGGCATTCAGCTGTTCAAATTGGGTGCGATCACACCTGCGGCCAGTATGCGTGATGTCGCCATGCCTTTTCTGGCGGGTCTGCATCGGCAGTTCGGTCTCACGGTCCACCTGGCCGTTCTTCGTCAATTCAACATAGTTTACCTGGAGAGATTGTCCCGCCGTAATGCTCCGTCTTCGCTCTCCGGAGTGGGTTCCATACTTCCAGCGAACTGTACGGCTATTGGCAAGGCCCTCCTCGCGTACGAGGACTTGGATGATCTGGAGGTGTTCCTGCCGAATCCCATGCCCATGATGACACCGGAGTCCACAACGGATGTCGGCACGCTCCTGGCCCAGCTGCGGGAGATCCAGGGGGGTGTCCTGGCGCGCGAGCGAAATGAGGCCCAGCGTGGCCTGGCCTGTATGGCGAGCCCGATCGTTGTCCAGGGCTTCGCGGTGGGAGCCGTGTCTGTCAGCTACCGTGCCGATGCGCGTCTCGACCCGGAGGTCGAGACGGCACTGCGCGATACGACGGCCCGGATCTCCAGGGAAGTCCGGGCCGGTCTGGCCGAAGGACGCGAGGCCTGGCTTCCCTATGAAGCATGACCGTCTGCGGCAGACGGCCCGGACGGATGGGGGAAGGCGGACCGGGAGGGCGCGCTCGAAGGGTCCGCTCAACCGTGGCTGGACGGCGAGGGACGGCTCATGGGGCTACCTGGTGACCGCGCTGATCAGCTATTTTCCGGTCGCCCGGGACTCATGGTTCTCCGACACGGCGCGTTCCCGGTGAAGGCGACCGGTTGAGTCCCGTCCTCTTCGGCGTGATGCTTGGGGGTAGTGGCGTGGTCTCGGGTCTGAGGAGGCGCCAGGGCAGTGACTGCTGGGATGCCCAGACAAGCGCAGAGGAACAGGATGAGATCCCCAACGGGCCGGGCCGATGTCTCCGCCTCGGCGATCGGCACGCCGATGGCGTGTGTCGACGCTGACGGTGCCATAGCGGCATGGGGGCCCGCAGCCCAGCGCTTGTCGGGGCACCCGCCTGAAGCGATGGTGGGGCGAGCCGCAAGGGACCTGCTCGCGGCGGACCTCCCGACGTTGGTCCGGCGCAGGGTCGCGAAACGAGAGCCATGGAGTGCCCGCCTGGCGTTGCGGCACAGCGACGGCCGGACGGTGGACGTCTCCGTCCGGGCGTTCCCGATGCGGGGCCCGCAGGGCGACATCGTGTGGGTGATGACGGCTGCCGATCCTGAAGGCGCGGCTCGACGCGACGACCTGGCCGAACTCGAGGCATGGGCGTTCGACCAGCTGCCCATCAGCCTCGGTGTCTACGACCATGAGAATCGCTTGGTCCGGGCCAACGACGAGGGTCTGCGAGCGATGGGCACGAGACAAGACGAAGTGCTTGGGCTCCGTCTGGGGGAGGTAGTGCCCGGACCACCGTACGACCAGGTCGAGAAGCGAATGGCTGAGGTGCTCCGGACAGGTGCCACGCTGACGGAGGACGTGTTCGCCCGGACGCCGGGAGAGACTCGTGCGCACGCCTGGTCCATCCTCCTCTACCCGCTCAACGACCCCGTCGGGAAGGTACGGGGTGTGTGTCTGGCCGCTCGCGACGTCACCGAGCAATTCCGGTCCAGGCAGAGACTGGCGCTCGTGAACGAGGCGGGCGCCCGTATAGGCACCACGCTCGATGTGGTCAGGACCGCTCAGGAGCTGGCGGACGTGGCCGTCGGCCGTTTCGCCGACTTCGTGAGCATCGATGTGCTCGAATCGGTCTTCCGAGGCCAGGAGTCGGATTTGAGTCCGGCCGGCGCACCCACCGTCTTCTGCCGTGCGGCCCAGCAGTCCGTGTTCGAGAACTGTCCGGAGTCCGTGGTCGAGCTTGGGCAGACCGACCGCTACCAGGAGGACTCACCGATGGCCGTCGCTCTGGCGACCAGGATGCCGTCGTGCCATGCGCTGGATGACCGCGGCAGCCAGAAGTGGCTGGCGCATGACCCCGCACGTGCCCTCAGTGTCCGTCGGCACGGAATCCATTCGCTCCTGGCGGTCCCGCTGCTCGCGCGTGGGACCACTTTGGGACTCGCCCTGTTTCTCCGGCACCGTATGCCCGACCACTTCGACGCGGATGATCTGCTGCTCGCCGAGGAGATGACGGCGCGAGCGGCCGTGTGCATCGACAACGCGCGTCGCTATACCCATCAGCGCAACACATCCCTGGCACTGCAGCGCAGCATGCTGCCGCAAGGCATGCCGGAGCAAGCGGCGGTGGACGTCGCTTCGCGATACCTGCCGGCTGGTTCCCAGGCCGGTGTGGGGGGCGACTGGTTCGATGTGATCCCGCTGTCCGGGGCTCGGGTGGCACTTGTCGTGGGTGATGTGGTCGGCCATGGCATCCAGGCCTCCGCCACCATGGGACGGTTGCGTACGGCGGTCCGGACACTCGCGGACGTGGACCTGCCGCCCGATGAGTTGCTCACTCACCTTGACGACATGGTCCTGCGCCTCGACCGCGAGGAAGGTTCACGAGTCCTTGGCGAGTCGGGACGGGAAGCAGGGGACATCGGCGCCACCTGTCTGTACGCGGTGTACGACCCCGTCTCCCGCCGCTGCACGATGGCCAGGGCCGGGCACCCCGGTCCCGCACTCGTCCGCCCCGATGGGACGGTCGACTTCCCCGATCTGCCCACGGGTCCTCCACTTGGCCTGGGCGGCCTCCCTTTCGAGTCCGCCGAACTCGAATTGGCCGAGGGCACCCTGATCGCGCTGTACACCGACGGCCTGATCGGGGCCGCGGGCCAGGACATCGATCTCGGTGTCGACCGTTTGCGTGGCGCCCTGGCCCGGCCTGAAGTCACTCTGGAGCGCGTGTGTGACAACGTGCTGGACTCGTTGCTGTCCGGTTCCCCCACCGACGACGTCGCCCTCCTGGTCGCCCGTACCCATGAACTTGACGCCTCCCACGTCGCCACATGGGACCTGGCTGCGGACCCCGCCGAGGTCTCGGTGGCACGACGGCTGGCGACCGAGCAGCTGGCTGAGTGGGGGCTGGACGAGGCATCCTTCGTCACCGAACTCGTGGTGAGCGAGCTTGTCACCAACGCCATCCGATACGCCCAGCCGCCCGTGCAACTGCGCCTGATCCACGAGAAGAACCTCATCTGCGAGGTCGCGGACGCCAGCAGCACCGCGCCCCACCTCCGGCGAGCGCGCACCTTCGACGAAGGCGGACGTGGTCTTCTCCTCGTTGCCCAGCTCACGCAGCGGTGGGGCACTCGCCACACTCCCACCGGGAAGGTCATCTGGGCTGAGCAGACTCTTTCCCCGTAGTGAGACGGGCCCGTCCCTGGTGGAGCGTGCTGTCGCCCGGGGCCGATGAGTTTCCGTGAGCCGGCAGCGCCGGTTGGCGCCCACGGGGTCGCCGCAGCCGACGCGTGTCCTCGGCCCCTGTCTTGTCCTTGCTTTACGGCTCTACGGCTTCACGCCGAGCCTGCCGCCGACGCTGACGCCGAGGTGGCCGACCGGGGTGGCAGTGAGTCCTGTTCCGGGCCCGGGGGGTAGGTGTACGGGCCCAGAAGCAGGCATGCCGCGCTCGCGAGGACGAGCGCGGCGCCGAACGCCCAGAATGCCGGGTTGTACGAGCCGAGGGAGTCGAACGAAGCGGCGAAGAGAAGCGGGCCCATCGCGCTGCCGATCGCGAAGATTCCGTACATGTAGCCGTACAGCTGGCCGAAGCTCTTCAGGCCGAAGTACCGCGATGTCATGTAGCTGATCAGGTCGACCTCCGCTCCGATTGCCAGACCGAGGGCGATCATGCCGAGGACCGGTGGTGCCGAGGAACTGAGCAGGGCGTATCCGACACACGGCAGAAGCAGTACCACCGCGGCGACATGGGGGCCGAAGAACCGGTCCAGCAGATATCCGGACAGCGGCCGTCCGACAACGGAGACCAAGCCGGCGGGGACGAGCATCGCGGCGGCCTCGGCGTCTGACATCCCCCGGTCGGTGAGGATCGGCACGAAGTGCGCCATGCTGCCGTTGATGGCCGCCGCCGCGATCAGCGTGACGGGAGCGAGGATCCAGAAGTGCCGCGAGCGCAGAGCCTGGCCGCGGTCGAGACCGGACAGACGCGGTGCCGTCTCCTGGCCGGGATCCGAGTGCTGACCGGCTTCGACGGAGCCGCCAAGGTTCTGGCGTTCCTCGGGGCTCGGTTCGCGGATCACCAGAAGGAGGGGCGGGAGCGCGACGACCAGCAGGAGCACCCCGAGTCCGACGTACGCGCCGCGCCACCCGAGGCTGCCGATGAGAGCCTGCGCGTACAGCGGCACCAGCGCGGTCCCGAGACCGACACCGATCAGGGCGACCCCGATTCCGATTCCGCGCCGGGTGTCGAGCCAGCCCGAGATCACCCTGACGTAGGGAAGCGGGCCCTGTCCCGCACCGGTGAGGCCCACAAGCGCGAAGAGCGCCATGAACACGGGTACCGAGGGGGGCGTAACAGCCAGCAGCGCCAGGCTGGCAGCGAAACAGCAGACCGTCGGGACCATCACGCGCCGCACTCCCCAGCGGTCGAGGAGTCTTCCAACGAAGGGCAGCGTCAGCGCGATGACAAGCCCAGCGAGGCCTACCGCACCGCTGATGGTGCTGCGGTTCCAGCCGAATTCGTCCCCTATGGGCTTGACGAAGAGTCCGGACGTCGACAGCAGCAGTGGGCCGGTGCTTGCGAGCAGAGCGACCGTGCTGCCGCCGACTACGAGCCACGCTCGATGTGTGGTGCTGGACGCCACAAGACTCTCCTCATTTCTTGACGCGGGGAGGAATCGCATGTCCGGAGGCGCGTGCCACAGCCGGAGCACTACTGGGCGGTCGTGGAACGTGGCGAGTCCGCGCGGCCTCGCATCAGGCCAAAAGCGGCCATCCGGTTCGTTGAGCGTCGTCACCGGGTGTGTAGGCACCGAGCATCGCACTGCGATTTCGGCCCGTCCATAGATTTTCGATAATCTCCCGAAGTTCGATTTTTATGGTTAACTCGAGCATGACCAGCAGCGCGAAGACCCGCGCCGGTGCGGCTCACCGCCGCCCGCGCGCCGACATCCTCACGGGTCGGCTGCCCCGTCTGGCCGAACAGGGGCTCGTGGTGTCCCGGCCCTGGGCTGGGCGTCGCGTCATGTCGCCCTGGGCCGAGGATCTGCGCCATCTGACCGACACCCGTGTGGTGATGGAGACGTCCGTACTGCGCGGGTCCGTGAAGCATGGCGACCTGGCCTGGGAGTCCGGGACCATCGCCGCTCACCACACCCTGCGTCGGCTGCCCCCGATGGCCGGTGACGGGCAATTGAGCGAAGCGTGGCCGGCGGCGCGCAGCGCGTTTCACGGCGCGTTGCCACGCGGCTGCCCAAACCAGGCGCTGAGGAACATCGCGGAGAGTCTGCGCGACTCCGCGGAGGTCTGCCGCTGCTGGTCGGCCGGGCAGGTGCACGACCGCGACGTGGCCGGCGAACACGCCCGGATCCTGGACGCCGTCCTGTCCCACGACGTCGAGGCCGCCACGTCGGCCTCGACCGAGCACATCGAGCGCACCACTCCGGTACTTCCGCGGGTCCGGGGACGCGCCGAAAACGGACTCGCCCCCGACGGCAGCCGGGAGCCGTCGACCGCTGTCGATGAGGTCCCGGCACGCACACCCATTACCGACGAGGTGAACCCCATGAACCAGCCCATCAACGTCACCCGACAGGGAGCACGCCGACCCGTGAACATGGTCGGCTGGCTGCTCCAAGTCGTCCTTGCCGCCACTTTCCTCTTCAGCGCCATCAGTAAATTCATGGGCGTCGAGGAGATGCGCAAGACCTTTGAGGAGATCGGAGTCGGCCAGTGGCTTCTCTATGCGACCGGGCTGGTGGAGGCCGCGGGCGGAATCGCCCTCCTCGTCCCGTCCCTCGCCGCCCTCGCAGCCCTCGTTCTCCTGTGCGTCATGGCGGGAGCGGTTCTCACGGAAGCCCTTCTGGTGGATGACGGAAACGCGGTCCCCGCGCTGGCCACCCTGCTGCTGTGCGCCGCGGTGGTTTGGCTGCGCCGCGCACCCGCACTGTCGCGCCTCAACCAATTGCGTGCGCGTGCTTCTTCGTGAACCGAGTGACGATCCGGATGTGAGCCGGGATGACGAGGCCGAGCTGGTGGCGCCGGCCGATTGCGACGTCGGTGCGCCTGGTCGGCCGGACCGCGCCGACGGGCCAGGTTCCGCGAGTCCTTCCTCGGTGGTGTCCTCGGACTCGGCGAAAGGGCCGCGGCGCGGGCGTTCCTCGCTTGAGCGAACGTCAGCGAAAATTTCGACAATCTATTGACCTGTCGGTGTTCTGGTCGGAGGCTATGGACAGCTCTTACAGCCGAAGGGAAGATCCCGCGGCCCGTTGGCCTGGTCGTACGGCTGCGGCGATGTCGGGTGTGCCCCGTCGGAGAGTTGGCATGAACCGCGCACCGGGCGTCCGGTCTGGCGCTGCCGTCCAGTGCGCCCCGGCCCCGTTACCCAAGAGGAGCTGTCATGGCGGACATCGAGGTCCCCGTACTGATCGTGGGAGCCGGGCCGGCGGGCCTGGCCACATCCAAGCTGCTGTCGGGCCACGGAGTGCGACACCTGCTGGTGGAGAAGTACCCCGGGACCGCGCACACCCCCCGGGCGCACATCGTCAACCAGCGGACCGTGGAGATCTTTCGCCACATGGGCATCGAGGACCGGCTGCTCGCCGTGGCCACTCCCCATGAACTGATGAGCAACAACGTATGGAGCACCAGCCTGGCCGGCCTTGAGGTGGCCCGGTTGCAGGCGTGGGGAACCGGCCCTGATCGAGCCGGAGACTACCGCAAGGCCAGTCCCAGCCCGATGGTCAACTGCCCGCAGACGGTTCTCGAACCGGTCCTGCTCGACGCCGCCCGGGAACACCCTCAGGCCGACATCCGCTTCTCTCATGAGTTCCTGACGTTCAGCCAGGATGACGACGGGATCACCGCCACGGTTGTCGACCACGGCACGGGTTCGGAACTCGCCGTACGATCCCAGTACTTGATCGGCGCCGACGGAGGGCGCAGCCGGGTTGTCGAGCAGGCGGGACTGCCGATCGAGGGGGAGACCGGCCTCGGTGCCGTGGTCAACGTCTGGTTCGAGGCGGACCTGTCCCGCTACCTCGCGCACCGGCCCGGGGTCCTCTACTGGAACGTGTCGCCGGGGACGGACTTCATGACCGGAGCGGGGATGCTGGTCTGTCACCGGCCCTGGACCGAGTTCGTCATGTCCGTGATCTACAACCCGGCCACCGAGTCGTATCCCCATACAGAGGAGTTCGCCGTCGACCGGATACGCCGGATCGTCGGTGACGACACCCTGAAGCCCGACGTCAAGAACATCTCCGGCTGGACGATCAACCACCAGGTCGCCTCCCGCTACAGCGAGGGGCGGGTGTTCTGCATGGGTGACGCGGTCCACCGTCATCCGCCGACCAACGGTCTCGGTCTCAACACCTCCATCGCCGATGCCTTCAACCTGGCGTGGAAGCTCGCCGCCGTACTGCGGGACCAGGCGGAGCCCGCGTTGCTGGACACCTATTCCGCCGAACGTCAGCCGGTCGGCCGACAAGTCGTCGACCGGGCGCTGGCCAGCGGCGCGGACATGGCGGGCATCCCCGCGGCCTTGGGTTTCGCGCCGGGGCAGTCCGAGGAGGACGGCTGGGCCGCTCTCGGCGGCCTCTACGAGCCGGGGGCGGAGGGAGACCGGCGCAGGGCCGCACTGCGCGAGGCCGTCGAGCTGACCCATCATCAGTTCAACGCCCATGGTGTGGAGCTGGACTACCGCTACCGCGACGGGGCGGTCGTTCCCGATGGCTCGCCCGAGCCGTCACCGGATCGGGATGCCGAGCTCTACCACCACCCCACGACCTGGCCGGGCGCGCACCTTCCGCATGCCTGGCTCGACCGGGACGGCCACCGGATCTCCACGCTGGATCTCGTCGAGGGAACCAGCTTCAGCCTGCTCACCGGCATCGGTGGGGAAAGCTGGGCCGACGCCGCGCGTGCGGCGTCGGCGGCCACTGGTATCGGGATCGACGTACATCCCATCGGTACTCGGGACGGCCTGCTCGACGTCGACGGTACCTGGGAGCGGCTGCGCGAGGTTCAGGTATCCGGTGCGGTCCTCGTCCGCCCCGACCGGCATGTCGCCTGGCGCAGCGCGAGTGCGGTCGCTGACGCCGCGGAGCAGTTGACTGCCGTCATGCGGCGTTTGACGCTTCCGGTGGCCGCGGAGCCGCAGATGGCTCGGTGAGAAATGTCGCTAAACACTCAATTTTTCGATAATCTGCTACGCTTGCGGAGTGGCATTCAATGAAGTGGCGGGTACTCGTACGCAAGAGGTGTACGAGGAAATCCGCGCCGACCTGCTCAACGGCCTGTTCAAGCCGGGTGAGCGGCTCAAGCTGGCCGGTCTCGGGCAGCGGTTCGGAGTGAGCGCGTCAGTGATCCGCGAGGCGCTCACGCGTCTGGCGGCGCAGGGTCTGATCGTGGCGAGCCCGCAGCGAGGGTTCAGTGTGGTGGCCCTCGTCGTGGCGGATGTGGCGGATCTGACGCAGGTACGCGTACAGATCGAGTCGCTGGCACTGCGTCAGTCGATCGCTCTCGGCGATGTCGCGTGGGAGACCTCCGTGGTCGCCGCGCATCACACGCTGGAGCGGACCCCGGTCGTCAGAGCCGACGGGATGCCCAATGAGGCGTGGTCCGTTGCCCACCGCGCCTTTCACCAGGCACTGCTGGCGGGGTGTCGCAGCCCGCGGCTCGAGGCGATCGCCGACTCGCTGCGCGACAGCTCGGAGCTGTATCGTCGGTGGTACTGGTCCTTGATCGAGGAACACGAGCGCGACGTCATGGCCGAGCACGGTCAGCTGAAGGACCTCGCGCTGACGCGCGACAGCGATGCAGCCGTGGCGGCCCTGACCGAGCACATCGAGAGAGCGCCCAGGGCGCTGATCGCCTATGCGAAGGAGCATGCTGAGGACGGTCCGGTCCGCGGCCGGCGTGCTGCGGCCGTTTGAGCGTACGGGCTGATCTGGCCCAAGGGTTTTCCGGCGAATTCCAGCCGGGTGACCGGCGGTTCGGGCTGGAACATCGGTCGCCGACGGTCGACCGCCTTCGCGGCCTGCCTGCGTGTCCTTCCGCTGACACCCCGTCAACCCGCCCTGACCGGCTGATCAGCACCTCCCACCCGCCGGGGGAACCTCAAGTGCGCAGTTGGGTTACGTGACCGCAGCAGTGGCCGCGGTTGGCGGATGCGGGCGCGATGTCCGGCGGCGAGCGTGGACGCATCGAGACCGTGGCTTCGTGAGGAGGCGAACCATGTTCGGGGTATCGGGTCGGGAAAAGGGGCTTGGCGACACAGCGGTCGTGGATTCCCCGAGTTCCGCGACATGTCGCCAGTACCTGCGGTCGCATCCGAACCTGGTTGATGCCTTGGCGGCGGCCGGGGTGTTCGCGGCCGGGGCCGCCGCAGCGTTCGTCGCCCCGGGCGGGAGACCGGTCGACAGCATGGACCTGATCGCCTCAGCGGTCGCCTTCGGCCTGATGCTGCCGCGTCGACGGTGGCCACTGCTCATGCTGGCCGCCGCATCGGGCGGCGCACTGCTGTTCACTCTCACGACCGGCCGGCTGCGCATGGTCCTGGTCGTCGTTTCCTTGGTTTCCACCTACCGAGTGGCCAGCTCCACCTCCAGGGCCCTCGCCTGGATCACGGGTGCTGCGGCGGCGCTGACGTTGTTCGCCGCCGCGACGCTGTCCTCCCACGACCGGCCCATGCCGCCGGATCTGATGATGTTCTCCCTGAGCGGGCTGGCCGTCGCTGCCGGGGACCTGGTCCGTACCCAACGTGCCTACCGCACCGCCGTCGAGGAACGAGCCCGCCGCGCCGAGCACGGGCGCGAGGAGGAGGCCCGCCGCCGGGTGGCGGAGGAGAGGCTGCGTATCGCCCGTGAACTGCACGACGTGGTCGCCCACCATATGACGGTGATCAACGTCCAGGCCAAGGTCGCCATCCACCTGCTCCACAACCACCCCGACCGGGCCGGGCAGGCACTCGGTCATGTCAAGCACGCGAGCGGCACAGTACTGGGCGAACTGGACTCCTTGCTGCGGGTCCTGCGTCAGGTCGATGCCTCGTCGGCGCTCACCGAACCCGCGCCCGGCCTGGACCGGCTCACCGCGCTGCTGGAGACCTTCACCACCGCCGGGCTCAAGGTCAGTCACCAGGTCACTGGGGTGCGTCGGCCCGTGCCCGCCCCGGTGGACCTGACCGCCTACCGGATCATCGAGGAATCCCTTACCAACGCGCACAAGTACGGCACGGTTGCCGGAGCGACGCTGCGGCTGGACTACTTCACAGCGGCGCTCCGCATCGAGATCCGAAACCATTTCGGCAACGACCCGTCAGGTCCGGCCACACGCAGCGGCCACGGGATCCTTGGTATGCACGAGCGCGCCACCGGGGTCGGCGGAAGCCTGATCGCCGAGGCCGCACCGGACGGGACCTTCCGTGTCGAGACGGTTCTCCCAGCCCCTGTCGTGCCCGTCCCGTCCCACACGACGTCGTCGCCCTACCCTCCTGGAGAGGCGGCGGCGAGTGACCAGCAGCTCCCGTCAGGGGCCGCAGAAGAAAGGGCCCACCAGTGACCATCCGAGTCCTGCTCGCCGATGACCAGGCCCTGGTCCGCACGGGATTTTCCCTCCTGATCGACTCCGCCGACGACCTGGAAGTCGTCGGAGAGGCGGCCAACGGGATCGAGGCGGTGGCGATGGCGCGCACTGCCCGCGCGGATGTCGTGGTCATGGACATCCGCATGCCCGAGATGGATGGCCTCGCGGCGACTCGGCAGATCACTGCCGACGAGGACCTGATGGGTGTGCGCGTGCTCATCCTCACCACGTTCGAACTGGACGAATACGTCTTTCAGGCCCTGCGCTCCGGTGCCAGTGGGTTCCTTGGCAAGAACGTGGAACCCGCCGACCTCCACAAGGCCATCCGCCTCGTGGCCAACGGAGAAGCGCTGCTGTCGCCCAGAGCGACCCGGGGACTGATCACCCGGTTCCTGGCCCTGCCCGACCCCGGCGTTCGCTCCGGCTCGGAGAAGCTCAAGGTGCTGACCGGCCGGGAACGCGAGGTCGTCGCCCTGGTAGCCGCCGGCCTGTCCAATCACGAGATCGCCGAGCGTCTTCTCGTCTCGCCTCTGACCGCCAAGACCCATGTCAACCGTGCCATGACCAAGCTCGCCGCCCGTGACCGCGCTCAACTGGTCATCATCGCTTACCAGACCGGACTCACCCGTACCATCGGCAGCCCGTCACCGTAGACGCAGGCGGCCCGGGCTCGGCACGCCGGTTCAACGCGGCAACTGCCAACCGCGGAGCCGACGAAGATCTGAGCTCGGCGGGCGTCCCGATATTTCGCCGGAGCCCGCCTGCTCAGGTGGTTCTGTCGACAGGCCGCGCCTGTGCCGGACGAGCGGATCCGTCTGAGTGGAACTGATGGTCCGAGGCAGCGCAGGGCCCCCTCCGCAGCGAGCGAGCGGACCGCTCCACAGCCACCACCTGGGCCGGCCACCCGGTCCGGCAGCCGATTCGGTGGACTCCGAGAGGAGGCGCTCATACCTCCAGACGCGGGTAGTCCGGCCCGGCGACGAGCCGGTTGCGAAGCTCACCGATCCCCTCGATCGAGCTGACGAGCGTGGTGCCCGGAGCCAGGAACAGCTTGGGGGTCCGGGCGTTGCCCACCCCCGCAGGGGTGCCAGTGAAGATCAGGTCGCCGGGCAGCAGGGGACACACCGCGGAGATACGGGCGATCAGTTCGGACACCGAGAAGATCATGTCCCCTGTACGGCCCTTCTGCAGGACTTCGTTCTCCACCGAGCAGGTCAGTTCCAGGTCGTCAGGGTTGGCCAGCTCATCCGTGGTCACGATCGCGGGGCCGATGGGACCGAACCCGGGGAAGGACTTGCCGAGGGAGAACTGGGGTGCCGGGCCCGCGAGTTGAATCGTGCGCTCGGACAGGTCCTGGCCGACCATGAGCCCGGCGACGTGGGACCAGGCGTCGTTCTGCGAGACTCGCTCAGCCCGACGCCCGATGACGGCCACCAACTCGGTCTCCCAGTCCACGCCCGTGCTGGGCAGTGCCACCGTGTCGTACGGGCCAGTGAGGCAGGTGGCGAACTTCGTGAACACCGCAGGCCCGGAAGGCACGGTGGTGAGGCCGACCTCGGCCGCGTGCGAGCCGTAGTTCATGCCGACCGCGAAGATCTGTGCCGGGCGGAGCACCGGAGCCCCCAGGTCGTCAGCCGTGTACGGCTCGGCGTCGCCCGTTCCCTGGGCGCCGGCCCACTCGATCAGCTCGTCCCAGCGGTCGAACGCCAGATCCGGGTCGGACGGGAACCGCCCGTCGCTGACCCGCGCGACATCGATCGCCCGGTCCCCGGTCAGGACGGCCAGTCGGCCACGCACTCGTCCGACACGCATGTTCAGAACCCCTTCAGATGGTGACGGTGCCAGGCCGGCACCGGAACGTACTGGTGGCGGGGTGCGGCACTGTGGTGCTTCCGCGTGCCACACCCCGCCTGCGATGGTCAGCCCGGACTGTGCGAGCCGGTCATGAGCGCGGCCAGGTCCTCGGGCTGGATGAACGACGGAGGCGGCGGCGGGCCCCAGTTGTACAGACCCCGGGAGCCCTCGACCACCGCCGGGTCCCACAACGCGTCCTCGACGATGCAGTCCAGGTCGCTGTAGTACTCGGAGAAGTTGCCGGCCGGGTCCTTGAGGTACCAGAAGAAGTTCGAGCCGATGTGGTGCCGGCCCAGGCCCCACACATGCCGCTCCGGATGCTGCTCCAGCATCGCCGTGGCACCGCGGCCCACCTCGTCGACGTCGTCGACCTCCCAGGCGGTGTGATGCAGGAAATTCAGCGGTGACTGCTGGACCAGCACATTGTGGTGGTCGGTCGAGCAGCGCATGAAGCTCGCCAGTCCCGGCACCCGATCGCTGATCTTGAAGCCCAGGCCCTCGGTGAAGAATCGCTGGGTGGCCTCCTGGTCCACGGAGCCGATCACCAGATGCCCCAGCTTGCGGGGCTGGATCCGGTTCTCCCGTTCCACTCCCGGGGCGCGGCCGTTCGCCCGGTCCGGCCTGCCCGGCCCATTGGTGGGAACCTGCGGGGCGGGCTCCTGGGCGATCTCCGGCGCGATCTCGACGACCACTTCCAGCTCGGAGTTCGGATCCTGCGCGCGGAGCGAGGCGCCGTCCCGCACCACCGGAACGTCCAGCCGGGCCAGGCTCGACGCGACCCGGCCGAGGTCGTCGGGGTCGTGCGCGCCGACGGAGATCTGCAGCAAGCGCCGGCGCGGGGCCCGCACGAGCCGCAGCTGCTCCCCGCCCTCTCGCGTCGAGAACCGGACTTCGCCGTCGGGCGACGAAGTCGAACTCGGCGTCAGGCCGAACTCGGTGTAGTAGGCCGCCGTTTCCTCCAGGTTCGGCACGCCAACGGTGATCGAGGTCAATCGATGCAGGGTCACGAAACTCTCCTTGGGCAACGCCGGAGGCGCGGGACCCCCGGTTCGCCGACGAGGTCTGCCGACGACCGGCGGGATGTGACGACGCACCCGCGCCCACCAGCACTGTGTTCGATCAGAGTGGCATGGTTTCATCGACGAATCAATGAATTATCGAAATTATTGCACTCTGTCGATGTGGGTGAATGGCTGGGTGCGTGGCCGTTTGCGCCACGCACCCAGCGCGTGCGGCAGTCGTTTACACCGACTTGATGCCGAACAATTTGGCCGAGTTGCCGTAGGCGATCTTCCGGCGGTCGTTCTCACTGATCGGCGCCGTCTCGATCCAACGGGCACCGTCCGGGGACATCTCGAACGGGTAGTCGACGGCGAAGAGGATGCGGTCGGCGCCCACGGTCAGAATCGAGTTGATCAGCGCCTGGTCGTTGAAGGCACCGCTGGTGGTGAACCAGAAGTTCTCCGACAGGTAGTCCTGCAGGCGCTTCTCGGGCCTGGCGCTGCCCGGGTTGTACTCGAAGGCCCGCTGGATGCGCCAGGAGAAGAAGCCGATCGTCTCGCCCATGTGGCCGAGAATCAGCTGTGCCTTGGGATGACGGTCGAAGACGCCCCCGTACGCGATCCGGAGCGCGTGGGTGGCGGTCTCCGACGCGAACCCCCAGGTGGCGCCCGCGAGTTCTTCGCGGCCCTGGTAGAGCTTCTGCCGCACGACGTCAACAGAGGGCCTCGGGTGCAGGTAAAGGGGCACATTGAGCTCGGCGAGGGCCTCCCAGAAGGCGTCGAAGCGATCCTCGTCAAGGTAGTGCGACGCCTCGTCGTCACCGATGTCGACGAATCCGCTCACCATGACGCCCCGCAGGTCCAGGTCCTGCACCGCGCGCCGGAGTTCGGCGATGGCCGCGTCGGTGTCCTGCAGGGGAACGGTGGCCAGGCCCTGGAACCGCCCGGCCCCTTCACGGACCTGCTCCGCGATGTAGTCGTTCACCCGCTGGGCCGCCTTCACCGATTCGGCGGCGTCCCGGATGCCCTCGCTGCCCGGCGTGGTGAGCGACAGGACCTGGACCTCGATGCCCGCCTCGTCCATCTCCTCGATGCGGGTCGATTGCACGTCGCGCATCCGGCGCATCACCGTCTCCGCGAACTCCAGGCTCACCGCACCGGCCCGGGCCATGAACGAGTAGTCCGTACTCGTGTTGGCCGGATCGGAGAGATGCTCCTCGATCGAGATCTTCGGCAGCGCCGGGGCGGCGATCGGACGTCCTACGGGCAGCTTGTCGACAGCCATGTTTGTGTATCTCCTCTCAGCCGGCCTGAGCCGGGGCGACCTGGACGTAGGTCTTGACTTCCTGGAATTCGGCGATGCCGCGGGTGCCCCGTAGCCGGCCCATGCCGCTCTGCTTGAAGCCGCCTTCCTCGAAGGCGTCGTTGAGCACCATCCAGCAGTTGGTCCACACGGTGCCGGCCTTGATTTCGCGGCCGACGCGGCGGGCGCGGTCGGTGTCGCGGGTGAAGACGGCGGCGGCCAGGCCGAACTCGGTGGCGTTGGCACGGCGGAGCGCGTCGGCCTCGTCGTCGAAGACCTCGAAGCAGAGCACGGGGGCGAAGACCTCCTGCTGGACGAGGGGCACGTCGAGGTCGTCGGTCTCCAGCATCGCGGGGCGGAAGAACGCGCCCGCCGCGAGGGGACCTTCGGTGACGGGGCCGCCGCGCACGATCACCTTTGCGTAGGCGCTGGCCTCCTCGACGAACGCGTCGACACGTTCCACGGCCGCCTTGTCGATCAGCGGGCCCATCTGGGTCGAGGGATCGTCACCGGGGCCGACCGCGACCTGGGAGAGCATCTGCCGCAGGCGCTCACGTATCTCGTCGGCGACACCGCGCTGCACCAGCACCCGGGAACCCGCCATGCAGAACTGGCCGGTGAACATGGTGATGGCGGCAACCAGCAGCGGCACGGTGGAGTCCAGGTCGGCGACGTCGAACACCACCATCGGACTCTTGCCGCCGAGTTCGAGGCCCATCCGCTTGAGCGTGGCCGCTCCGGTGGCGGCGATCTGGCGGCCGACCTTGGTGCTGCCGGTATAGCTGATCAAGTCGACATCGGGGGACTCGACGAGGAAGGGGGCGCCGGTGTTCCCGGACTCGGTGAAGATGTTGACGACACCCTTGGGCAGGGACGGGGTCTCGGCGACGATCTCCGCGATCAGCTTGTTGGTGAGGGCGGTCTGTCCCGGCAGCTTCACGGCCACGGTGCAGCCCGCGGCCAGCGCCGGGGCGAGCGAGCGGATGAGCAGCGCCAGCGGGGAGTTCCAGGGAACGATGATTCCCGCGACCCCGATGGGTTCCAGCAGGGTGTTGAAGTAGACGCCCGGTGCCGCTTCGGCGGCGGCTCCGACATCCGTGACGGCCTGGGCCGCGTTGTGCCGCAGGGTGGCGGAAAGGCTGCCCGCCTCCGCGCCCGCCTCGAAGGCGGTCTTGCCGTTCTCCTTGGTGAGCATCTGCGCGAGCTCTCCCGCGCGGGCTTCGAACCGGTCGGCCAGTTCCAGCAGTGCGCGGGCGCGCAGCGCGCGGTCACGGGGCCAGGAGGTGGTGTCGAAGGCGCGCCGCGCCGCCGCGACCGCGGCCTGGGCCTCGGCCGCTCCGCCGTCGGCGTACTGCCCGAGGGCTTCCCCGGTGGCTGGGTTGTAGGACGTACTCATGACGTCCGAGCCAGTCCAATCGCCGTCGATCAAGTGCATATCGGCTCTCCTTGCATCGGATGCGTACGACGCTAGGAAGTCGTCGGCTCCGCTCGCGTCGGTAGATTCCACATACCTCGGCACGGCGGTAGGCTGCTGCAATGTCGCTCATCGGGCGCTCTCCCGAGCTCTTACTGATCAACTCGGTACTGGCAGCCGTACAGACGGGTGAGAGCAGGGCACTCGTACTGAGAGGTGTGCCGGGCGTCGGCAAGACCGCCCTGCTGGGGTACGCCGCACAGACCGCGGCCGACATGCGGATCGCCCGGGCCACGGGAGTGGAGTCCGAGATGACCCTCGCCTACGCCGGGGTCCACCAGCTAGTCGCGCCGTACCTCGAGCAGCTCGGGAGCTTGCCCGATCCGCAACGGGACGCGCTGGAGGCGGTCCTGGGGCTGGGCGCGTCACGGTCGACCGGACGACTCCTGGTCGGTCTGGCCGTATTCACGCTGCTGTCCAACACCGCATCGGCGACCCCGCTGCTGTGCGTCGTCGACGACGCACAATGGCTCGACCGGGAGTCGGCGGAAGTCCTCGCTTTCGTCGCCCGCAGGGGGCAGGCCGACGCCATCGGACTGTTGTTCGCGGTCCGTGAGCCGACCGACCGCCCGCTGCCGTTCGACGGACTCGCCGAGCACGTGGTCAACGGGCTGGATCCGGACGCCGCCCGCGAACTTCTGGAGTCCGCGGCCGCCGGCACCACGGAGAAGCGGGTACAGGAGCGCCTCATCGCCGACACCGGGGGCAACCCGCTCGCCCTGCTGGAGCTTGCGGCGCACCTGGCCCCGGACCAGCTCACCGGCCGGGCGACACTGCCTGAGGCGTTGCCCATCGGGGAGCGGCTGGAACAGGCATTCCTCAAACGGGTCCGGACTCTGCCGTCCGGTACCCAGACGTTCTTGCTGCTCGCCGCCGCCGACCCCACCGGCGACCCCGGCCTCGTCCTGCGGGCGGCCGCGAGCCTGGGCATCGGCCCTGAGACCGCGGCTCCCGCGGAGGCGCTCGGCCTGGTGAGCCTCACGGACGGCCTGAGCTTCCGGCATCCACTGCTGCGCTCGGCGGTGTACGGCGCCGCCCGCTCGGAGCAACGCCGCCAGGCACGGTACGCCTTGGCGGAGGCGACCGATCCCGCAGCGGATCCGGACCGCCGGGCCTGGCATCGCGCCGCCGCCGTGACCGGTCCCGACAACGCGGTGGCCGACGAGTTGGAAGCCTCGGCGGACCGGGCACGCCGCCGCGGTGGCCTCTCCACGGCAAGCGCGTATCTGAACCGTGCGGCCCGTCTCACCTCCGACCCGCACCGCCGGGCTGCCCGCTACCTGGCCGCCGCCGAGGCCCAGATCACCGCTGGCGGCGTCGACGCGGGTGCCCAACTCCTCGAACAGGCCGAGGACCGGACCTGTGTGGACGGCCACAACCGGGCACAGGCCCTGCTGCTGCGCGGCGTCGTCGAGATGGCCCGCGGTGAGGCGGCGCGGGCTGCTCCGGTACTGGCGGAGTCGGCCCGGGTGTTCGAACCGCTGGATGTCCCGCGTGCGGCATGGGCACAGCTGCTGTCCTTCCAGGCCGTGATGTACACAGGCCGTTACGGGCCGCAGGGCGATCTGATGGCGGCGGCGCGCAGGGCCCGGTCGTCCGCACGGTCACCGAGGCCGACGGCCACGGAACTGTTCCTCGACGCATTCGCCACCGGCTTCATCGACGGCCCCGACGCGGCCGTCCCGGTGCTCCGCCGGGCCATCCACGCGCTGGGACCCGAAGAGGCCGGGCCCGTCATGGAGATGGCCACATACGCGGCTGTCCAGCTGTGGGAGGACGACACACTGGACGTGGTCTCAAGGCGCCATCTGCACATCACCCGGATGCTCGGCGGCCTGACGATGCTGCCGCTCGCGCTGAACGCCGTGGCGGTGTCCGAGATCGTGGGCGGCCGGATCGCGCTTGCGGAGGCCCTGCACGAAGAGCTGCACGACATCCGCCGGATCATCGACGACCCGGGAATCATCGGTGAGGTGGCGCCGGGCGAACCCATGGTCGCCGCGCTGCGGGGTGACGAGGAGCGTACCCGCTCGCTCGCAGGTGCCATCGCGCGGCACGCGGCGACGCACCGGCTCGGTCCGCTGGCCGATGTCGCCGCGCACGGGCTCGGCGTACTGGAACTCGGACTCGGCCACTATCCCGCAGCGATGGAGCACCTTCGGTTCGCCATGGACGGGCCCCCTTCCTTCGTCGCCACGAGCGCACTGCCCGATCTTGTCGAGTCCGCCATGCGCAGCGATGAGCGGGAGACGGCCGCCAAGGCGGCGGACCTGCTCTCGCTGACGACGCTGTCCAGCGGGACCCCGTACGCCCTCGGAATCGAGGCACGCTCCCGAGCCCTGTTCGCCACCGGTGCGGAGGCCGAACAGCTCCATCGAACCGCGATCGACCACCTGCGGAGGACCCGCGCCGCGGTGCATCTCGCCCGTGCCCACCACCTCTACGGCGAGTGGCTGCGCCGCGCCCGGCAGCGCCGTGAGGCGCGGGAACAGTTGCGTACGGCCCACGAGTTGTTTGTCTCCATGGGCGCTGCGGCCTTCGCCGAGCGGGCCCGCGCCGAACTCGAAGCGACGGGAGCGCACGCCCGTCGGCGGTCGTCCGACGTCGATCTGAACACCCTCACTCCGCAGGAGGCGCACATCGCCCGGCTGGCCGCCGAGGGCGCCCCCAACGCGGAGATCGCGGCCCAGCTGTACGTAAGCCGTCGTACCGTCGAATCGCACCTCACGAAGATCTACGCGAAGCTCGGCGTCCATTCGCGCACCCAGCTCGCCGGCATCGTCCTCCGGGGCGGCTGAGCAGCACAGCCGAGGTCCACGAGGACATGCACGATGTGGAATTCACCGATGCGACGAATTCCTCGCGGTTTCTAACGTCGGTCGAAACCGGCAGGGGCACCCCGCGGGGCGCCCCGGGCTCGGACCGACGAGAGGAAGGGCCGCCATGCGGATTCGCGCAGCCGTCGTCGAGGAGAAGGACAAGCCGTTCATTCTGGAAGAGCTCGAACTCGACGAGCCCCGTCCGGACGAGGTCCTGGTCAGGATCGTGGCGACCGGGGTCTGCCAGACCGACGCACATGTGCAGCACCAGAACCTGCCGACACCCCTGCCGGTGGTACCGGGACACGAGGGCGCGGGCGTTGTGGAAGCGGTGGGGAGTACGGTCACGTCGCTGGTCCCCGGCGACCACGTGGTCCTGTCGTACCAGTCCTGCGGCCGGTGCGGCACCTGTCTCAGCGGGCACCCCGCGTACTGCGACCTCGCGGGCGAGGTGAACTTCGCCGGACGGCGCGCGGACGGCACGACCGGTGTGCACCGCCCGGACGGGGTGCCGGGCGGCGGAGAGGTGGGCGGGCGCTTCTTCGGCCAGTCCTCCTTCGCGACCCACGCGCTGGTCACCGAACGCAACGCGGTCAAGGTCCCGGACGACGTGCCGCTGGAGCTGCTCGGCCCGCTCGGCTGCGGTCTGCAGACCGGAGCCGCGTCCATCCTGACCACCTTCGAGGTGGAGGCGGGCTCGTCCGTCGCGGTCTTCGGCTCCGGTGCCGTCGGCCTGTCCGCCGTCATGGCGGCCCGTGTCGCGGGCGCGGCCACGATCATCGCCGTCGACATCAACGCCGAGCGCCTCGAACTGGCCGCGGAACTCGGAGCCACCCATGTCGTCAACGGCCGGGAGGCCGACGTGTCCGAGGAGATCCGGCGGATCACCGGCCGCGGTGTGGACTACGTCCTGGAGAACACGGGCCACCCGGACATGCTCGGACACGCCACCGCCTCCCTGGCCCCGATGGGCACCGTCGGACTGCTCAACTCGCCTCCCGGCTCGAACGCGCCCATCGACGGCTCACGGCTGACCCTGGGCAGTACGGTACGGGGCATCATCCAGGGCGACGCCGTCCCCCACACCTTCATCCCCAAGCTCATCGCGATGTACCGGGAAGGCACGTTCCCGTTCGACCGGCTGATCCGCTTCTACGACTTCGAGGACATCAACGAGGCATTCGCCGACGCCCAGAAGGGTCTCGCGATCAAGCCGGTCCTGCGCGTCTCCCAGCCCTGACCGGGCTTGAAGCGAGCCACCGAGGAGGGGGCAATCAGCCCGAAGCGCCATGCGACTCGCTGAAGGCGTGGTGGACTTCGGCGGACTGCCGGTTCGATTCCGAAGCCGTGGGCGCGGAGCGGGGGCGGACACCACGGCCCCCGTTCTCGGGCGTGGTTCCGGTGGTTCCGCTGTCAGGGCTGGTTCGGGGTGGACGTAGGTTCTGACCCATTCGATCAGCGTCCCGTCGGCGCGGTGCAGAGTGAGGACGGTCATGGGCACAGGCGTATCCAGATCCAGGCCCAGATGACGGGAGACTTTGGGGGGGCGGATTCGTGGCGCGGATCCGCCTTCGGACGGTGGCGACGCCGAGGCCTTCCGATGTGACGATCGACATCATCGGCCTGGTCTGCAGCGCCTCCAGCTTGTGCAGTGTCCCGGTCTCAGGGCGCTGCACATTGTGCATGACGACGTGAGGCTGGTCCTTGTACACCCGCGGTCGAGCGCACTCCCACAGTTCGCTCCCCGGAGGCAACTCGAAGAAACGGGCGGCTTCGGCGGGTACGACCGCCATGCCTGCGCGGAGCAGCCGGTAGCCGTACTCGGTGTCCTGCTCCTCCGGGTGGAACAGGGGCAGCCCGCCCTCCGTGCCGTCCGGGGACGGCACATGGGACGCCTTGGTCCGGCGGCCCCGCCCGCGGTCCACCAGCCGCTCGTCGTGGAGGCGTTCCAGAGCACCACAGGAGGTGATGGCGCTGACACCGAATCGCTCGGCGAGTTCCCGCTCGCCCGGGAAGTCGTTGCGGCCGACCCAGAGCCCGTCCAGGATGTCGGCGCGTAGCTGCCGGTATATCTGCAGCTGCATGGGGACGTCCGGGCTCAGTACGTCGTTGTCGTCGGGTTCGTTGGAATCAGCCATCCCGTTGCCCCGCTTCCCCATTCAAGTTGGCGTGAATGCGAGGAGAAGCAGCGGTTCTCCACTCGTTCATGGGGTCTTGAATGTCCTCCGTGCCGTCGCGGCCTGGAGCAGCGGGGTGCTGTCCATGTACACGCGCACATCGGAGACCTCCGCCCCACGCCACCGGAAGATGGTGACGACGGGCAGGGGTGACAGCGCGCCGACGTCAAGGGAGTAGGTGACCGTCGCCTCTACGACCACTACCCCCGGCTCGGGTTCCCATAGAGCCTGGATGTCGTGTCGCATCGCGAGGACTCCCGCCGCACGCAGCCGCTCGAGTGCGGCACGAGCCTCATCGAGGCCCGAAGCCTCGCCTTGTCCGGTGACGATACGGACGTCTTCGCTGAGGCCCTCAGCGAAGACCTCCGCGTCGAGTACGTCCGATCCCTTCGTGTAGTGCCGAAGCACCCACTTCTTGCGCTCCACGTCCACGAGGTACTCCTTCGTCGGCTCAATCACGCGCTGAGTAGGCGGAACACCAGGTAGGCGGCGGCGAGCAGACTGAACAGGACAGCCGGTGCGAGCGCTTTGGACGGATCCTTCGCCCGGGAGTGCACGACCAGGGCGCCGGCCATGAGCAGGACCAGTCCCGCGGCCACCGCCACGCCCAGCGGCGTCAGCCAGAGCCCGGTGACCAGGCCCACGGCGACAAGTACCTCGAGCAGGCCGACGAGCCGGTGAAGACCGGGCGACACACCAAGGTGATCGGCTTGCTGCAGTGACTTGGCGCCGCCCTTGAGCTTCGACGAGACAGCTCCCGGGATGCCGGGCGGCGCCGGGTAGCGGCCCGGGATCTGGGCGAGGTCCGCGTTGTCGTTCCCCACGGCCCGTAGCCGCAGGGGTACTTCGCTGTAGTCGGACTCCGTTGCGGGGTGTCGGCGTACGACGACGTCCCGGTCGACGTCCGCCTTTGTCGGCATGCCTGACAACGTCTCTCCTCAGAGCAGTTCGATGAGCTTTTCGGTGAACTCCTTTGTGCTGGCAGTACCGCCGAGATCCGGGGTCCGTACCCTGGACTTGGCCAGGACGGCGGCAATGGCTCCGGTGATCTCGGCGGCGGCCTGAGGGTGGCCGAGGTGCTCGACCATCAGCGCGGCGGACCAGATGGCCCCGAGCGGGTTGGCGATGCCCTGGCCGGCGATGTCAGGGGCGGAGCCGTGCACTGGCTCGAACATCGAGGGGAACTCGCGCTCGGGGTTGAGGTTCGCCGACGGAGCGATACCGATGCTGCCCGCGACCGCGGCAGCCAGGTCGCTGAGGATGTCGCCGAAGAGGTTGGAGGCAACGACCACGTCGAACCGCTCGGGGTGGAGCACGAACTTCGCGGCCAGCGCGTCGATGTGCTCCTGGTCCCAGGTGACGCCGGGGTGGGCGGTGGCCCGCTCGGCCACCAGCTGGTCCCAGAACGGCATGGTGTGGATGATGCCATTGGACTTCGTTGCCGAGGTCACATATCCGCGCCGCCGCTCGGCGAGGCCGAAGGCGTAGTCGAGGATGCGGGTGACTCCGGCACGGGTGAAGACCGACTCTTGGACGGCCATCTCCGCAGGCAGGCCACGGTTCATCCGCCCGCCGAGCTCGCTGTACTCGCCCTCGGAGTTCTCCCGTACGACGACGAAGTCGACCTCGCCGGGTACGGCGCCGCGCAGCGGGCTCTCCACGCCCTCGAACACGCGAATCGGGCGGAGGTTGACGTACTGCCGGAACTTGCGGCGAATGGGAATGAGCAACCCCCACAGGGACACATGGTCCGGAACGCCGGGGTAGCCGACCGCGCCGAGCAGGATGGCATCGTGGTCGTGCAGCTGGTCCAGCCCGTCGTCCGGCATCATCGCGCCCTCGCGGAGGTGGCGTTCGCAGGACCAGTCGAACTCCTCGTAGTGGAAGCCGATGCCATGCCGATGGCCCACGGCGTCCAGGACCTGGCGGGCAGCCGGGATGACCTCAGTTCCGATGCCGTCACCCGGGATGAGCGCGATGCGGTGCTGTTGGGGAGTCATGGGCGGATCCACCAATCGAGTCGGGCTGCCGAACCGCATCCAGAGATTACCCTATTCATATATGTTTATAAAATGGCAGTGGTTGTGGCCTGCCCTTAGCCTGTGCGGCGTGGAGGGGCGACGTAGGCAGTCCGAGCGGAGCGCCAAATCGCGGAAACGCCTCATCGATGAGGCCGGGCGCGGTCGGCATGGCTGCGATCCTGGCCGCGCAGGTCGCCGGATGCACCACGGTCATCGCCGTCGACAGGGACGAGTCCCGCCTCGCGCCGGCGTCCGAACTCGGCGCGACCCACACCGTCCTGGCGGGGCAGGAACCGCTGCCTCCGCAGATCCACGCCGTCGTGCGGGGCGGGGTGAACTACGGAATCGAGGCGACTGGTGTGCCCGCGGTCGCCCATGCCGCTTCGAGTGACCTGCGGCACCGGGCTCGGCTCCGCATCCTTGCCCGATGCCCCTCCAACGGCGGCCCGCGCCGGTGCGTTTCGCCCCGGCGCGGAGTCTTGCGTACCGCCATTCCTGCATCCGCGGTCAGGACGCCCCGAGTGCGAGCCTCTCTACGACGCCGACGGGTTCGCCGGCCTCACCTGTTCCGCGGCAAGGTACGCACGCACGCCCGCGTCCATCAGACCAGGGCGACTCCAGTCCCGAGGGGCTTCGGCAAGAGCGTTCGAGCGCCGGCCTGCGCGGCCTGACCGATTCGGACCAGGCCCCCGGCGGATGGTCGCCTCGCCGGGGGCCTGGTGACACGCGCTCAGCGCATCGGGTCGGGCTCCCAGCGCGAGGAGTACGTCGTGAGCGGCATCGGCGGCTCACCCGCCGATCGCCAACAGTGAGGCCGCGCCAATCGGCACGGCGGTCGCGGCCAGCGCGAGGACGTGGATGAGGGCGAGGGAGTGCCGCACCTCGCGGGGATCACGCGGCTCGGGGACTTCGGCGAGGCGCTTCAGCGGGCCGGAGTCTTCCTCGCGTCCGGCCGACGACTGGTCCCGAAGCTGATCAGGAGCGGGCGGGGTCGGTGATGAAGTGGAGGCAGGCACGGTCTTCCAACGGGATCACGGGGGCGTCGAGAACTCCATGGGCCGGGCTGGTCCGTCGCGACGCCACCCCGGCATAGCGAGAAGCCCCCGGCTTCAGCTTCAGTCAGCCGGGGGAGGAGTCACGGGTTTCTCGTCAGTCGGTGAGGATGGCGGTGCGGCGTGACCACTCCGTACTGTTCACCTGCTGGAGCATGAACTCGGCCAGGTCTTCGCGGCTGATGCGGGTGCTCACCTTGCGGCGTGGGGTCTCCACCGCGGTGTACTTGCCGGTGCGAGGCCCGTTGGTGAGGATGGACGGGTAAACCAGTGTCCAGTCAAGGGAGCTGGAGCGCAGGACGGCGTCGGCTTCGGCTTTGTCGGCGAAGAGCTCCTTCATCAGTAGGTTGATGACAAGCTTCGGGACGATCCCGGTGTACCGGATGCTGTCACCCACGCCGAGGGCTGACAGCAGCACGACACGGTTCACGCCGGAGGTGCGCGCTGCGGGGAGCAGGGCGCGGATGACGCGGCCGGCGAGGTCTGACTTGAAGTCCTTGGCCGGCCCGAGGGCGGACAGCACGGCTTCGCTGCCGGTCATGGCGCGGATGAGGTCCTCGGTGCTGGTGGCGTCGCCGACTTCGACCTTCAGGCGCTCGTGCCGCCGCTCCGGTCGCAGGCGTGCCGGGTCGCGCACCAGGGCGGTGACGTGGTGCCCGGCGTCCAGCGCCTGGTCGAGGAGTGGCCGGCCGGAGGGGCCTGTGGCGCCCAGAATAGTGAGATGCATGGAGGTTTCCTATTGGTGGCCTATGGGCCCTGCGGGGCTGGGGCTGGGGCTGTCGCGTCTTCCGGGCGCCGCCACCGGCGTCCAGCCCCGTGGAGCCGGTGCATGGACTCTCGTGAAGCGAGGTGCCTCGGTGAAGTGACTTCGGTGGCGCGGGGCACGGTGGTCCGCTTAGGCGGCAGTGGGTGCCGACGTGGTGGTGCGCGTGGTCAACCAGGCGCGATAGCGGCGGAGCGTCTTGGCCCTGCGGCGCTGGTCCAGGACGAATGTCAGCAGCGGTGAGGGCTGGTTGGCGTCGAGGCCTGAGGCCAGTCGCCCCAGCTGATGGCGCACGAGGGCGTTGCTCGCTCCTGCGGCAAGGGCCTTGTCCTTCCAGGCGACCGGCTGCGCGGCGACGACGGGGTCCTCGCCGGTCTGCCAGCGGTGCGGCAGGTCGGGTCGCAGTGCCAATGCGGTGGCCATACCGACCACCGTCACACCGCTCGCCAGTACGCGTTCGGCGACCGCGCGGCGGGTGATGCCGCCGGTGAGCATGAGGGGCATGGGCGCAGAGCTGAGGAGTTCTTCGGCGAAGCTGAGGAAGTAGGCTTCCCTGGCCAGGGTGCGGGCATCGGCCGTGACTCCTTGCATGGCGGGACTTTCGAAGCTTCCGCCGGAGAGTTCGACCAGGTCGACTCGTAGTTCGCCCAGCATGGCCAGCACTTCTTTCGCGTCGGCGGTGTCGAAGCCCCCGCGCTGGAAGTCCGCCGAGTTGTGCTTGACCGCGACCGCGAAGCCGGGCGAGACGACCGCGCGGACAGCGTTGATCACCTCGGTCAGCAGCCGCGCGCGGTTCTCCAGGCTGCCGCCCCACCGGTCGGTGCGCCGGTTGGCGAGCGGGGACAGGAACTGGGACAGCAGGTAGCCGTGCGCCGCGTGGATCTCCGCTCCGTCGAATCCCGCCTCTTCGGCCCGGCGGGCGGTCTCGGCGAACCGCGCGATGGTGGCGGCGATGTCGTCCGCGGTCATCTCAACGGGCTTGGCGAACCGCTTGGAGTGCTTGCCGACATCCAGCGCGACGCCCGACGCGGACCAGGCCACGCCGGGCATGTCGGCCGTCACTTGGCGGCCGGGGTGGTTGAGCTGCATCCAGACCTGCGCACCGCCGGACTTGGCGGCGGCGGCCCAGCGCTGGAACGGTTCCAGTGGCGAGTGCGCGTCGAGCACAACCGCGCCGGGTCCGGTCAGGGCGCGGGCGTCGACCATCACGTTCCCGGTGATGACCAGGCCGGAGCCGCCTGTGCTCCAGCGGCGGTAGAGCTCGATGAGGCGCTTGCCCGGGAGTTGCCCCGCTTCGGCGAAGCCCTCCTCCATGGCGGCCTTGGCCACCCGGTTGGGCAGCGTTGATCCGTTGGCCAGCGGCAGCGGTTCGAACAGGGTGTTCATGCGGGTCCGTCCCGTGCGATCGGGGCGGCACCGCCACCCTCCGATGTGTACGCTGTGCACATTAGGGAAGGGAAGTGCGCAATGTCAACATTGGGCAGAGTCGACGGCTACCACCACGGCGACCTGCGCTCGGCGTGCCTCGACGCCGCGCTCGAACTGCTCGAAGAGGGCGGCGGCGACGAAGCCACGTTGTCGCTGCGGGCCGTCGCCCGCCGCGCCGGCGTGTCGTCCAACGCTCCCTATCGCCACTACCCGGACAAGGGGGCCCTGCTGGCCGCATTGGCCACCCGTGGCTTCCAGGAACTGAAAGCCCTCATGATCAGCGCCGAGGCCGCAGCGGCCCCCGGCGACGCATTCGAGGCGCTGGCGCAGGCTTACGTCCGCTACGCCATCGACCACCCGGGCCTGTTCCGGTTCATGTACGGCCATCCGTGCAGCACCCACCCCGACACCGCCGCCGCGGCCGCCGAGACCACCGCGGTGATCGCCGCCCGGTTGCCCGAAGTCGTTCCCGCGGAGCAGCGGGAGGCGTTCATGGTCGGCTGTTGGTCCCTCGTTCACGGTCTGGGATCGCTGCTCCTGGACGGCAAGCTCTCCCCGGGCGGGCCCGACCAGGTCACCGCACTCGTACATACGGTTGTCGCCACCATGCTCGGCCCGCACCGGGGAGCTGCCCGCGAGTGATGTGCCGCGCTGAACCGCAGCCGGGCGGGAGCGTGAAGGCTCACGACGGGCGTCGGCGTCCCGGTGGAGATCTCGAAGTCGAGACATCGCCGTGCCGGACCGAACCGGCGGCGTGACGGTCATCGCCGCACTCCCCATCCTCGGTACAGCGTCGGTCCCTGCGTTCCTTGCCCCGAGCCGATCGCCTGCCTGCCTCGAACAGGTCGACCGGCCCCGAATGCGAGCCGGTCCAGGTCAGCCCGCCATCGTGATGCCGCCCGAGACGCTCAGGATCTGCCCGGTGACGAACTCGGGCCCGGAGGCGAAGAAGAGCACTGCTTCGGCGACTTCGTCGCTGGTCGCCATCCTGCGCATCGGTGTGACGTCCACGATGGGGGCCACATCGAAACCGGACTCCGCGTGGAGCGGGGTGTCGGTCAGGCCGGGGCTGACACAGTTGACACTCATGGGGATCCCGGCCACTTCGAGGGCCAGCGACTTGGTGAACGCGATGACCCCACCCTTCGTCGCCGAGTACACGGCCTCCCCGGGCGACCCGACCCGGGCCGAGTCCGAGGCGACATTGACGATCCGGCCGCCTGCGGACATCTTCGGCAGGGCGATGTGACACATGTTGAACAGGCCGCGCAGATTGATCCCGATGAGCTTGTCCCAGAGAGCGGGATCGTTGTCCACGAACGGCTGCACGAAGTCCCAGCCGGCGTTATTCACCAGGACGTCGATCCGCGAAACGTCCGCGAGCGCCTCGGCGACCGAGCCGTAGTCCGAGATGTCGGCCTCCACTGCCCGGCCGTCCCGCAGTCCGCGGGCGCAGTCCTTCGCGCCGGACCCGTCGCGGTCGAGTACGACGACCCGGGCGCCGGCGGCGTCCAGTTGTCTGGCGGCCGCGAGGCCGATGCCTCTCGCCGCGCCTGTCACCACCGCGGTCTTTCCGTCGAGCTGTCCCATGGCTCTTCTTCCTGTCTTGTCTGTCCTGTGGTGCGGTCAGAGGTATATCGACTTGAGCTGCTGATAGGCGGCCAGTCCTTCGGGGCCGAGTTCGCGCCCGAGGCCGCTGGCCCGGACCCCGCCGAAGGGCGCCGCGGTGTCGGGCAGATAGCCGTTGACGCCGATGGTGCCGGTGTGGATACGCCGGGCGACCTGCGCACCGCGGTCGGGATCGGCCGTCCATACGGTGCCGCCGAGGCCGTAGTCGGAGTCGTTGGCGATGCGTACGGCCTCGTCGGTGTCGCCATAGGGGATCACCGACAGCACCGGCCCGAAGATCTCCTCCTGGGCGATGGTGTGGTTGTTGTCCACGTCGGCGAAGACCGTCGGCTCGACGAACCAGCCCCGGTCGAGACCTGCGGGCCGGCCACCGCCGGTCACCAGGCGGGCGCCCTCGCCACGGCCCTTGGCGATGTAGCCCTCCACCCGCTCCCGCTGCCGGGCGGTGGCGAGCGGCCCGATCTGGGAGGCCGGGTCGAGCGCGTTGCCGACCTTCAAGGAGCCGACGAATGCCGCGAACACCTCGACGACCTCGTCGTACCGGGTGCGGGGCGCGAGGATCCGGCTGCCGATGAAACAGGTCTGGCCGTTG
>NZ_JAGXJM010000534.1:0-242 GCF_019091445.1 Streptomyces sp. GbtcB7 | reverse complement strand
GCAGGAACGTCTGCCCACGCTGGACCCAGCTGACCCACAGGGCCCGACGGCCGGGGATGCGCCGGACGTCCGCGCGGCCGTGGGCGGATAGGCCCGTGAGCATGAGCAAGCCCGATGACAACGCCGTCAGCACCGTCCGCACGTACATCCAGAACCACCGCACAGCCCTCCTCGACGACCTCGCGGAGTGGCTGCGCATCCCTTCGGAGTCGGCCCAGCCCGTCCACGCCGCGGTCGCGGCA
>NZ_JAGXJM010000533.1:0-242 GCF_019091445.1 Streptomyces sp. GbtcB7 | reverse complement strand
GCGGCGATCCCGGGCGCCCAGACCGGCAACTTCGGTCTCGCGGGGCACCGCACCACACACGGGGAACCGTTCCGGTCCATCAACCGGCTCACGCCCGGCGACTCCATCGTGGTCGAGACCCAGGTCGACTACTTCGTCTACAAGATGACGTCGATCCTGCCGGTGTCGTCCCCGTCGAACATGAAGGTGCTGGTCCCGTTCCCCCAGGGGACCGGCTTTACGGCGCCGGGCCGCGACATCAC
>NZ_JAGXJM010000532.1:0-242 GCF_019091445.1 Streptomyces sp. GbtcB7 | reverse complement strand
AAAATAGATATACCCTGTGACAATAGATACCAAATCTAAAGAGTAGAAGACAGAGCACAATGATTAGCGAAGCAACGATATGAATAAAGCGGGAAAGAACAAATTGTTAGCAGGAAAAAGCACGAATTGGAGAATGTTTTGGGTCCCCACAACAGAAAAAATAGGAACTTAAGCAATCATTCATGACACCACACAATCAACACGGTACCCTACAAGAAATCTGACGGGCCCTAACTATGCTT
>NZ_JAGXJM010000531.1:0-242 GCF_019091445.1 Streptomyces sp. GbtcB7 | reverse complement strand
GCCGTACCTGCCGTACGAGCCCGGCACTCCGTAGCGGCCTGCGAGGATCTCGGTGTCGTCGAGGGCGACCAGGCCCGGGTCATGGCCGTAATCGCCAGGGCCGACGGGCCCGAACCCGTCCTCGTAGCGCTCGTCGTCGCCACGGGCACCCCGGGTGGGCGCCCGGAGCGCCTCTGCCTCTGAGGCCTGCGCGCGTGCCTGCGCGGCTCCTAGGAGGCGTACGACGGCGGGGGGCGCACGGA
>NZ_JAGXJM010000530.1:0-242 GCF_019091445.1 Streptomyces sp. GbtcB7 | reverse complement strand
ATCTAGTGCATGGTTCAACGGGTACTTGTCCTAGCCCCGAATTTCTCTTAGAGATGAGTAATGACCACAAAAAAAAAAAAAAATCTAAATCATATGCACAGAAACAATATGAAAATATAAATGCATACACTATAACTAATTCTCACTGTACAAATGAAAATGCCTCAAAAAAATAATTTCATATCTTATGGTGATTCTTCATAACATCAATATAAGAGATGAATAAATGGAATGAATAAAAA
>NZ_JAGXJM010000529.1:0-242 GCF_019091445.1 Streptomyces sp. GbtcB7 | reverse complement strand
CCTGCGACGCCGGGACACGGGCGCCGGGCGCCTCTGGGCGGTCGGTTATCTCTGCGGCACCGCCACGACGTTCGCCTACATCTCGTGGGCGTCCGGCATCGGCGGCGCCGTGGCCATCGCGATCGGCAACGCCTCCTTCGCGCTCACGCCGGCCTTCATCTGGCTGGGGAACCGCCGCTTCAACGATCGGCCCATCGCGCGGCCCGCCGTCATCGTGGCGGTCCTGGCCGTGGGGGCGGTCG
>NZ_JAGXJM010000528.1:0-242 GCF_019091445.1 Streptomyces sp. GbtcB7 | reverse complement strand
CAGGTACGCCGATACCCCGTCCTCGCGGGTTCGCCCGTCCACATAGCGGCGGCAGTCGGCGGCCGGGTCGAAGGTCGTGTCGGGGTCGTCCACCTGCACACGCGGGTCTCGCAGCACCTCGTCGAACAGCTGCTTCCACGCGGCGGCATGGATCGCGGCGGTGTTCGTGACCACGCCGTCCATGTCGAACAGCACCGCGTCGTAGACGGCATCGAGGTGGTGAGTCCCGTGCTCTGCCGACC
>NZ_JAGXJM010000527.1:0-242 GCF_019091445.1 Streptomyces sp. GbtcB7 | reverse complement strand
GGGTGGCGCCCTTGCCCCCGGGGATCGTACGGAACTCCCGTCCCGTCACGGTCCCCCCGCGCTGCGGGGCCTTCGCGACGTACGCGACGAGGACCATGTTCGTGCTGCCGAGCACGGCGATATGGGTCATGGGTGACGGGTCTCCCGGTGCGTGAGCTGGTGGGACAGCCGGTGGGTCAGCTGGGCGAGGGTGTCGAAGCCGATGTCGACGAAGTCGGCGAGGGAGGTGGCGAGGCGGTTCT
>NZ_JAGXJM010000526.1:0-242 GCF_019091445.1 Streptomyces sp. GbtcB7 | reverse complement strand
CCCTCGGCTCCCCGCTGCAGATCCCGCCCGAACTCGATCATCTTCTTCGCATAGTCCTCGGTCCACTCGGCCCGCTCGGCGATCGTGGCCGGCGTAAGCCGATCGAACCGCCGAGGATCGGCCAGCTGCGCGGCGGCGATCGCCTGGTACTCGAGCGCCCGGTCGGCCGCGGCGCGGAACGCGAGCGGCAGCCCCGTGGCCCGCGCCAGCAGCGCCCGAGGGTCGTCGATCGACCCGAGATC
>NZ_JAGXJM010000525.1:0-243 GCF_019091445.1 Streptomyces sp. GbtcB7 | reverse complement strand
GGGCGCGCGGGGGGGGGGGCGGGGGGGGCGGGACCGTGCCGGGCCCCCCGGGGCCGGGCCGCCCGGGGGCCCAGGGGCAGGTGGCGCGGGGCGGAAAGCGGGGGGCGACTGTCCCGTCGTATGCAGAAAGTCCCCGGCCGTCCCCCCGCGTGACACACCCCGAGGGGGGCGCACGGAAAAACCCATGCGCCCTGCTTATGCTTACTGACTACGACGGTGTCACTCCCCCCCCCGTCCTCATGG
>NZ_JAGXJM010000053.1:0-62635 GCF_019091445.1 Streptomyces sp. GbtcB7 | reverse complement strand
CCCCCCCCCCCCCCCCGGCCCCCCCCCCGGGCCCCGGCGCCGCCCCTGCCGCCCCCGCGGCCCCCCCGTCTGCCGCTACGGCCCAGCCCGCGCCCCCGTCCGGAGCCGCGCCCGGCGCCTGGCCCACCGCGACGGCCGTGGGCAGCGGTCGGCGCCCGGGCGGCTGGCCGACCGCGACACCCGCAGGCGGGGGACAAGCCCCCGCCGCCCCCAGCGCACCCGCACCCGCTGCTGCGCCGACGACGTCCACCCCCGGCCCGGGCCCCGGCCCCGCCTCCGCGCCGGCCCCCGCCGCCGGTGGCGTCGACCCCCGCATGCTCTGGCCGAACATCCTGGAGGCCGTGAAGAACCGCCGCCGCTTCACCTGGATCCTGCTCAGCCAGAACGCGCAGGTCACCGGCTACGACGGCACGACCCTGCAGATCGGCTTCGTCAACGCGGGCGCGCGCGACAACTTCGCCAGCAGCGGCAGCGAGGAAGTCCTGAAGCAGGCGCTGGCCGAACAGTTCAATGTGCAGTGGAAGGTCGAGGCGATCGTCGACACCTCCGGTGGCTCGGCACCGCCACCGATGTCGGCCTCCGGCCCTGGTCCCGGATTCGGTGGCGGCGGCAGCAGCGGCGGTGGCGGCGGCTATGGCGGTGGTGGTGGCGGTTACGGCGGAGCTCCGGCCGGCTCGCGCCCCGCCCCCCAGCAGCCCCCGGCTCCGCGCCCCGCCGCGTCGCAGGGCCCGCCCGCGGGCCAGGCCTCGGCCGCGCCCGCCTCGACGCCCGCTCCACCACCCCCCGCCGCCTACGAGCCGCCTCCGGTGGCCCCCGAGGACGACATCCCCGAGGACGACGACCCCGACCTCGACGAGTCCGCCCTCTCGGGCCACGATCTGATCGTCCGCGAACTGGGCGCGACGGTGGTGGAGGAGTTCTCCAACGAGTGAACACGCGGGCCTCTCTCGGAGGATCGCACCAACTCTCCCCACCCCTCGCTTCGGAAGCCCCCACAAAGGCACCCGGCCCCGACGGTTAGGCTGACCCCGTGAAGGTCCTCGTCATCGGTAGCGGCGCCCGCGAACACGCCCTGTGCCGTTCCCTGTCCCTTGACCCCGACGTCACCGCCCTGCACTGCGCCCCCGGGAACGCAGGCATCGCGGAGACGGCCGAGCTGCACCCGGTCGACGCCCTCGACGGCGCCGCCGTGGCCGCGCTGGCCACGGAGCTCGGCGCCGAGCTGGTGATCGTGGGCCCGGAGGCGCCGCTCGTCGCCGGGGTCGCCGACGCCGTGCGCGCGGCGGGCATCTCCTGCTTCGGCCCCTCCGAGGAGGCCGCGCAGCTGGAGGGCTCGAAGGCCTTCGCCAAGGATGTGATGGCAGGGGCGGGCGTCCCCACGGCACGTTCGTATGTCTGCACGACGCCCGAGGAGGTCGACGAGGCGCTCGACGCCTTCGGCGCCCCGTACGTCGTGAAGGACGACGGACTCGCGGCCGGCAAGGGTGTCGTCGTGACCGACGACCTCGCGAAGGCCCGCGCGCACGCCATCGCCTGCGACCGCGTCGTCATCGAGGAGTTCCTCGACGGCCCCGAGGTCTCCCTCTTCGCGATCACCGACGGCGAGACGGTCGTCCCGCTCCAGCCCGCCCAGGACTTCAAGCGCGCGCTGGACGGCGACGAGGGCCCGAACACCGGCGGCATGGGCGCGTACTCGCCCCTCCCGTGGGCGGACCCGAAGCTGGTCGAGGAGGTCATGGAGACCGTCCTCCAGCCGACCGTCGACGAGCTGCGCCGCCGCGGCACCCCGTTCTCCGGCCTTCTCTACGCGGGTCTGGCGATCACGAGCCGCGGTGTACGGGTGATCGAGTTCAACGCCCGGTTCGGCGACCCGGAGACCCAGGTGGTCCTGGCCCGGCTGAAGACCCCGCTCGCGGGCGTCCTGCTCGCCGCCGCCGAAGGCACCCTCGCCGATCTGGCGCCGCTGCGCTGGAGCGACGACGCGGCGGTCACCGTGGTCGTGGCCTCCCACAACTACCCCGACACCCCGCGCACCGGCGACCCGATCACCGGGCTCGACGAAGTGGCGGCGCTGGACGCCCCGTACGCGTACGTCCTGCACGCCGGGACGAAGCACGACGGCGACGCGGTCGTCAGCGCGGGCGGCCGGGTCCTCTCCGTCACGGCGACCGGCAGCGACCTCACCGAGGCCCGCGCCCGCGCCTACGCGGCGGTCGCCCGCATCGGCCTCGACGGTTCGCAGCACCGTACGGACATCGCGGCGAAGGCGGCGGCGGACGCCACGACCGACGTCACGGCCGAGGCCACGACCGACGTCACGACCGAGGCGTAGAGCCCCTGACGGAGGCGTAGCCCCCACCCCCGCACGCACCACTGGGCCCCGGATTCTGTACGGAATCCGGGGCCTGATCCTTGCCCACGGTCATCCACCTTTCCCCAAAGCCATTCCATCGAGTGAGCGATGCCCCATCCGGCTGACGGGGGCCGAGGCCCCAACTAGGGTGCGGCGAAAGCGTTCCGGCACTTGGCCCACCGGCATTGCGATGTCGGTGGTGGGTGCCACAGTGGGGGAGTGAGCAACACCAGGGCATCCTTCGGCGCGGGCTGCGAGACAGCCCGGGCCGGGCCGACAGCAGGGGGTGACATCCGGTCGTGACCGGTATGGGTGTGGAGGTGGGCGCGCAGGCCGCGCGCTCCCGGGCGCTCGCCGTGCTGCGGATACGCAGCAGGGCGCTGGCCGTCGCCCTGCTGCCCGCGGCCGTCGCCGTCGTGCTGCTCGTCGGCGGCTCGACCGGGCACATCACCGGCGGGAGCTGGCCCGTCACTCGCTGGATCGTGACGGTCCTCGCCGCCCTCGTGCTGCTCGCCGCCGCGGGCATCGCGCTCGTCGTCGCCCGCGCGCGGCCCGCCGTGAGCCCCACGGTCCCGATCGCGGAGGCGTCCGCTCCCGACCTCTACCGCCTGGTCCGGGATCTGGCCGACCGCCTCGACGTCCCGCCGCCCTCGGCGATAGCGCTGACCCCGGACTGCGACAGCTGGCTGGAGGACCGCACCCACCCGGCGCACGGTCCGCCGCCGCCCGAGCACCGCGACGAAATAGCGGGCGTACGAGGGGTGGGAGGCGGAGCCGGGCGTCCCCGCCGAGCCCCCGCGGCTCCCGTCCTCGTCATCGGCTCGCCCTTCCTGTGGTGGATGCGGGTCGGGGAGCTGCGCGCGGTCCTCGCCCCGGTCGTCGCCGGTACGGGCCCTTCGGCGCACCCCGACATAGCCGCGGCCCGCCGTTTCGTACGGGGTCTGGACGCGGCCGTGGCCGTGACCTCCGAGCCCGCCCGCGGCCCCCTGGCCCGCACGGTCCTCGCCGGTGTCGGCTGGGTGACCCGCCTGTTGCTGCGCAGCTGCCGGGGCCATGCGGCCGAGATGGAACGGGGAGTGGCGGCTGCCGCGGCCGAGCGTGCACAGGCTGTGGACTACGGTCTGCGGATCGTCGCTCAGGAACAGGTCGGCCTGGCGTACGCGGGCTGGGACCGGCTGCTGACCCGGGTCGCGCTGCCCGCCTGGCGGATGGGCCGCTGGCCGGCCCGGCTGGACGCGGGTGTCGTCGCGGCCCTCACCGAGCTGTCGCGCCGTGACCGGCTGGCCGAGGGCTTCGCGTCCCGCCTCGGCGAGCGTCCCGCCTGTGACCTGCTCGAAGAGCCCGGTTCGGTGGACGAGGCGGCCTCGCTGCTCGCCGCGCGCCTCTTCCACGGCGGGCCCGCGGAGCCCGGGCCCGACTGGGCGCCGGTGGACTGGCAGGAGTATCCGGACGAGGTCGTCGACCGCACCTGGCGCACCGAAGCGGCCCGGCTGCACCGGGTGCTGGACGCGCTGGGCGTCCGCCACCCCACGGATCCGACCCAGCCCGACCAGGGTGGTCCGACGCTGGCTCGCGTGCTCGACCATCTGACCGCGCCTGCCACGCCGGCCACGGACGACGACGGCCTCTCCGTCGATCGGCGCGAGGCGTACGGGGAGAGGGGCACGGGCGTGAGCCTTGACGAGACAGAGACAGAGACAGAGACAGGGACAGAGACAGAGGCTGAGGGCCAGGCCGAGGAGGAGGTCGGGGAGGACGGCGAGCCCGTGCTCGGGAGTGAGCGGACGGCGGCACTCGCGGCCGGGCTCAGCGCGGAGCTGGCCCGTGAGGAGGCGGCGGCGCCGGCCGTCGCGTCCGGGCCGGGCGGGGGTGCGGAGCAGCCGGGCCCCGACTGGTCGTTCTGGGACGACGGGATGCTGCCGCTCTTTCCGCTCCAGCCGCCGCGCAGTGGCCGTGAGCTGTTGGCCGACCATGTCACCGCGATGGTCTGTTGTGCGGCGATGGACACCGCCGGGGCGGCGCCGGGGCTCGACTGGCTCGATGGCCCCGCCCTTCTCGTCGACGGGGTGCGGGCCGCCGATCTGGGGCCGCGGGTCCTGACCCTCGTGGAGGACGGTGACCCGGAACCTCTCCGGGACTGGCTCCGTCACCTGGGCGTCCGCCCCGAGAAACCGGTCCGCCTGGTCTGACGCCACCACCACCGTCCTTACTCCCAGCCGCCCATATCCGCCTCTTCGACCGGAGGACCGCGTTCCGTTCACGTCAATTCGCGACGAACGGTGACGGAGTGCGTGCGTAATGTGATGTGCTGGGACCGATCGCGTGCAGGGCAGAGGCTTACAGAACCGACGGGGGCATGAGGGAGGGGAGCAGGCATGGGGTCGGAGCAGATCCGCCGCTGGGAGTCGGGCGCACTCGCGCACGCCGTGACGGACCCCTTCGGCCAGGGCCCCGTTCCCTGGCTCAGGGGCGACGAGCAGTACTTCGACGACACGGGCCATGTCGTCCCGTGGTACATCGATCACATTGATCACGTCGATCAGGCAGGTCGGGCTGGTCAGCCCGGTCAGGCCGGGGGTCCCGGTGGCTCCGCCACCCTCCAGGGCTCCCGCAAGCCCCCCATCCCCCGCCCCCGCGCCGGCGGCCCCCGCTCGGCCGACGACGTGCACCGCCAGATCAAGGGCTTCGCCTCCAACGGCGCGGCCGCGCCGGGCGAGGCCATCGACTTCCACGTCACCGTCGACCCGCCCCAGGAATTCAGCGTCGACATCTACCGCATCGGGCACTACGGAGGCGACGGGGCCAGCAAGATCACCACCAGCCCCCGCCTGTCGGGCATCGTCCAGCCGCCGCCCCTCACCGCCGACAGAACCGTTTCCTGTCATCACTGGTGGCTCTCCTGGCGCCTGCAGATCCCGAGCTTCTGGAACATCGGCGCGTACGTGGCCGTACTCACCACCGCCGACGGCTACCGCTCCCACGTCCCCTTCACCGTCCGCGACAACCACCCCGCGGACCTCCTCCTCCTGCTCCCGGACGTCACCTGGCAGGCGTACAACCTCTACCCGGAGGACGGGCACACCGGCGCGAGCCTCTACCACGCCTGGGACGAGAACGGCCGTCTGCTCGGCGAGTCCGAGGCCGCGACGACGGTCTCCTTCGACCGCCCGTACGCCGGCGCGGGCCTTCCCCTCCACGTCGGCCACGCCTACGACTTCATCCGCTGGGCCGAGCGCTACGGCTACGACATCGCCTACGCCGACGCCCGCGACCTGCACGCCGGCCGTGTCGATCCCACCCGCTACCGCGGCCTGGTCTTCCCGGGGCACGACGAGTACTGGTCGTTGGCCATGCGCCGCACCGTGGAACTCGCCCGCGAAAGCGGCACCTCCCTGGTCTTCCTCTCCGCCAACACCATGTACTGGCAGGTGGAGTTGGCCCCGTCCCCGTCCGGCGTCGCCGACCGCCTGCTGACCTGCCGCAAACGCAGAGGCCCGGGAAGGCCGGCGCTGTGGCGCGAAATCGACCGTCCTGAGCAGCAGCTCATCGGCATCCAGTACGCGGGCAGGGTCCCGGAACCCCACCCCCTGGTCGTGCGCAACGCCGACCACTGGCTGTGGGAGGCGACCGGCGTACACGAGGGCGACGAACTCGACGGCATGGTCGCGGGCGAGGCCGACCGTTACTTCCCGCGTACCCCGCTGCCCGAGCACCAGGGCCGCATCCTGCTCGCCCACTCCCCTTACCAGGACAGCGAGGGCGCCACCCGCCACCAGGAGACCTCCCTCTACCGGGCTCCCTCCGGCGCCCTGGTCTTCGCGGCCGGGACGTTCGCGTGGTCCCCGGCCCTGGACCGCCCCGGCCACGTCGACGCCCGTGTCCAGCGAGCCACCGCGAACCTCCTCGACCGCATCTGCAAACGCGACTGACGAACCCCCTGGCCGAAGCCGCTCTCCGGATACGGGAGAATCGAGCCACTTGGACAGAACCACGGGGAGGAACCGTGTCCGGATTCGTCGAAAAGCCCGAGCCCCTCCAGGTCCCGGGTCTGGTACATCTGCACACCGGCAAGGTGCGCGACCTGTACCAGAACGAGGCGGGCGACCTCGTGATGATCGCCAGTGACCGCATGTCCGCCTACGACTGGGTGCTGCCCACCGAGATCCCCGACAAGGGCCGGGTCCTCACCCAGCTCTCGCTGTGGTGGTTCGACAAGCTCGCCGACCTGGTCCCCCACCATGTGCTGAGCACCGAGCTCCCGCCGGGCGCCCCCGCCGACTGGGAGGGCCGCACCCTCATCTGCAAGTCCCTGCGGATGACGCCGGTCGAGTGCGTCGCGCGCGGCTATCTCACCGGCTCGGGCCTCGTCGAGTACGACGAGTCCCGCACGGTCTGCGGCCTCGCCCTCCCCGAGGGCCTCGTCGACGGCTCGGAACTCCCCGCGCCGATCTTCACCCCCGCCACCAAGGCCGCGGTCGGCGAGCACGACGAGAACGTGTCGTACGAGGAGGTCGCCCGCCAGGTCGGCGCCGAGACGGCGGCCCAGCTGCGCCAGACGACCCTCGCCGTCTACGGCCGCGCCCGTGACATCGCGCGCGAGCGCGGCATCATCCTCGCGGACACCAAGTTCGAGTTCGGCTACGAGGGCGAGACGCTCGTCCTCGCCGACGAGGTGCTGACCCCGGACTCCTCCCGCTTCTGGCCCGCCGACGTGTGGGAGCCGGGCCATGCCCAGCCGTCCTTCGACAAGCAGTTCGTCCGCGACTGGCTGACGTCTCCCGAGTCGGGCTGGGACCGCAGGAGCGAGCAGCCCCCGCCGCCGCTGCCGCAGCACATCGTGGACGCGACCAGCGCCAAGTACATCGAGGCGTACGAGCGCCTGACCGGCATCAGCTGGAGCTGAGGACGCGAAGGAGCACACGAAGAAGCCCCCGACCCTGAAGGGTCGGGGGCTTCTTTCTCTGAGCGGACGACCAGGTTCGAACTGGCGACCTCAACCTTGGCAAGGTTGCGCTCTACCAACTGAGCTACGTCCGCATGCGCTGTGGTGCGAGAACAACTATACCCAACCTCGCTCCCGTGCGAGACGCACCGCCGCGTGACGGTTCTCCGCCCCGAGCTTCGAGACGGCCGACGAAAGATAGTTGCGTACCGTCCCCTGGGACAGTGCCGCCCGCTCCGCGATCTCCGCGACGGGCGCCCCGTCGGCGGCGAACTCGAGTACCTCGGCCTCGCGCGCGGTCAGCGGCGAGTCCCCGGCGGAGATCGCGTCCGCGGCCAATTCCGGGTCCACATAACGGTTTCCCGCGTGCACGGTACGAATGATCTCCGCGAGCCGCTGTGCGCTCACCGTCTTCGGGACGAACCCGCGCACACCTGCCGCGAGCGCTCGCTTCAGATGCCCCGGCCGCCCGTGACTCGTCACGATCAGCACCTGACAGCCGGGCAGTTCGGCCCGTAGCGATGTGGCCACCCTCACACCGTCCGCCCCCGGCATCTGCAGATCCAGAACGGCGACATCGGGCTCGTGCGCCAGCGCCATCGCCAGCGCCTCGGGCCCGGTCGCGGCCTCGGCGACCACCACGAGGTCGTCCTCCAGTCCCAGCAGCGCGGCGAGCGCACCCCTGATCAGGTGCTCGTCGTCGGCGAGCAACAGCCGCACGGGCGGTGCGGATGGGGCGGGTGGGACGGGTGAGGTGGGTGGGGTGGACGTCATGAGGTGACCTCGCGCACAGGGTGGGGGACGGGTCGGGGCGACCCACCCGGTTCCGGGGCCGGAGCCTGTTCCGGGACCGAGTCGGGGGGCAGCGGCACCTCGGCGGTCAGGCGGAACAGGTCACTCCCGGCGGGCCCGGCCCGCAGCACCCCGTCCACCTCCCTGAGCCGCTCCCGCAGCCCGGCGAGCCCGGATCCCCTTCCCGGTTCGGCGGTATCGGTGTCGGTACTGGAACCGGTACCGACACCGGGCGCCCCGTCGTTCTCGACGGTGAGGGTCACCCGGCCCTCCGCCACCCGCAGGGACACCGCACACCGTCCGGCGTCCCCGTGCCGCAGCACGTTCGTCGTCGCCTCCCGTACGACCCAGCCGAGCGCGGACTGGATCTCCGCGGGCAGTCCGGTCACCGGGCCGCTGACCTCGCAGTCGATGCCGGCGGCCGTCAACACGCCCTGCGCTCCCGCGAGTTCGGTCCGGAGATCGGCCTCGCGGTAGCCGCGTACGACCTCGCGGACCTCCCGTTGTGTCTCCCGCGCTATCCGCTGGACCTCGATCATCTGCTCCACGGCCTCCGGCCGTCCGCGCCGGGCCAGTTGCACGGCGAGCTCGCTCTTCAGCGCGACGACCGCAAGGTTGCGGCCCATCACGTCGTGCAGATCGCGCCCGAAGCGCAGCCGTTCCTCGGCGACGGCGAGCCGGGCCCGGGTCTCGCGGGCCTCGTCGAGTTCGTAGACGGCGTTCAGCAGCCAGACGGAGAAGGCGGAGGTGAAGGTGAAGAAGCCGGCGGCGAGGACGACCGCGCCGGCGGCGACGGCGGCACCGGGCGCCGGGACACCCGCCGGGACGGCCACGGCGCCGGCACCCACGGCGGCGCCGAGCACGCCGTACACCATGCGTCGTGTCTCGCGCACCGCGAGCGCCAGAGTGCCGATCCCGAACGACAGGACGCCGACGAACACCGTGCCCGCCGCCGCCCCGTTGTCCGCGCCGCGCGGGCCGTGCAGCGCGACCACCAGGCTCACGACGGCGATCACCACGGTGGCGGTGCCCAGCGCCCAGAGCAGCCGTACCGGCAGCGGGCGGCGGCCGCGAGTCCAGTCCAGGGTCAGCGAGGCGGTCACCGCGGCGAGCGCGGCGTGCACGCTCACCAGCAGGAACAGGATCCAGTTCACCGGGGCGGGCACGTATCCGAAGGCCGGCAGCGCGAAGGTGGCGACCTCGACGAACGGGAAGGTGTGGAACGACCACCGTGTGTACGTCTCGACCTTCGCCGGCGTGCTCTTGCCGCGCCACCAGCCACCGCGCCCGCCCATGCCCACCACCGAGTCCCTGGTCAACGCCGCGGCTCCCAGCGGAACCACCGCCGTACAGCAAACACCGCGAACACGATCCAGGCCACCGCCGTCCCGAGCGCGCCCAGGGTGTCGTGCGCGGAGAGGCCGCCGGTCCAGCCGCCGCGTATCAGCGTGATCACCGGGGTCAGGGGCAGCAGTTCGCAGGCCGAGGCCAGCTGGTCCGGCATGACCTGGAGGGGGAAGAAGGTGCCGGAACCGAACAGCGACACCAGCATCAAGGGCATGGTGGCGACCTGGGCGCCCTCCACGCTTTTGCTGAAGTTCGCCGTGATCGCCGCGAGCGGCGGCCACATGGCCAGGCCCAGGAGCAGCCCCAGGACGGCGAGATGGGGTGCCCGGGGCGCGCCGACGTCCAGCAGCGCGGCGCACGCGACCGTCAGGACCAGGCACTGCACCAGGCCGATCGCGACCGAGGGCAGGGCCGCACCCGCGAGGATCTCCGCGTCCCGCGGCTCCCCGGTGCGCAGCCGTTTGAGGACGAGCTCCTCGCGGCGGGCCGCGTACACGCTCACCAGCGGGCTGTAGACCGCGAAGAGGAGTGAGAAGCCGACGGAGGACGGCACGATGACCGAGCCGACCGAGAGCCCGGTGCCCTTCAGGTCCATCTGGTCGACCGTCGAGCGGAGGCTGAACGGCAAGAGCAGCGGCATGAACACGGCGGCGGCGAGGGTCGCTTTCGAGCGGCCCAGCAGGGTCAGTTCGGCGCGCGCCAGGGCGGCCATCCGCCCCGCGGCCGTCGTCGTACCCATACCCGCACCCGCACCGGTTTGCTCGGTCGCCGGGACTGTCGCGCTCATGCCACCGTCCCCCTTTCCTGCTCCCGCGCATCCGCACCCGGCGCATCCGCACCCCGGACATCCGCACCCCGTACATCCGCGTCCCGCGCACCCGCATCCCGGCCCGCGGCGTCCCGTGCTATCCGTAGGAACGCCTCCTCCAGTGAGGCCGACCGCACATCGAGCCCCCGCAGCTCGACCTGCTTCTGGTGGGCCCACACCAGCAGCGCGGTGGCGGTGCGCTGGAGTTCGTCGGTGCGCAGCCTGACGGCACGGCCCGCCGTCTCGTGATCGGTCACGCCGAGTCCGGCGAGCGGGGGCAGATCTCCGAGGAAGTAGCCGTCGGGCAGTTCGAAGGAGATCCGGGACGGTGAGGACGCGGTCACCTCGGCAGGGGTGCCGGAGGCCGCGATGTGCCCCTCGTGGAGGATCGCGAGCCGGTCGGCCAGCTCCTCCGCCTCCTGCAGGTAGTGCGTGGTCAGCACCACGGTCGTACCGCCGTCGCGCAGCTCGCGCACCAACTCCCAGGTGTCCCGGCGTCCTTCGGCGTCCAGGCCGGTCGTCGGCTCGTCGAGGAAGAGGACCTCGGGGCGGCCGAGGAGCGCGAGGGCCAGGTCCAGGCGCCGTTTCTCGCCCCCGGACAGCTGCTTCACCCGTACCCCGGACCGCCGGGTGAGCCCGACCATCCCCAGGGCCTGAGCGGTCGGCCGGGCTCCGCTCGTGCAGCCCGCCCACATCCGTACGGTCTCCGCGACCGTCAGTTCGGAGGGGAAGCCGCCCTCCTGCAGCATCACGCCGATCCGGGGCCGGACGGCCGCGCGCTCCTCGTACGGATCGTGTCCGAGGACCCGCACCCGGCCGCCCGCTGGAGGGGCGAGGCCCTCCAGCAGCTCGACGGTGGAGGTCTTGCCGGCGCCGTTGGTCCCCAGCAGCGCGAAGAGCTCACCGCGGCCCACGGAGAAGGTGATTCCGCGCACGGCCTCGAAATCTCCGCCGGCTCCCCGTTCTCCCCCGTACACGCGCCGCAGATCAGTGACCTCGATCACGTCATCCTGCTCGTTCGTGTTCATGGAATCAGCGTCCCCGCGGACGGGACCCGACAGCAGTGCGCGGTGTCATCACTCCGCATGACAAATGTCAGGGGACGCTCGTACGCGCACACGAGAAAGACCCCGGTCGATGACCGGGGTCTTTGCTTCCTGGAGCGGACGACGAGGCTCGAACTCGCGACCTCAACCTTGGCAAGGTTGCGCTCTACCAACTGAGCTACGTCCGCATTGCCTCCGACCAGCTTTCACCGGTCGGTGCGAGCACCACCTTACCTGATCCACAACAGTGATCGGTAAGGGCTGCAGAGCGGGTGACAGGAATTGCACACTGCGCCTTCCCCCTGGAAGGGGGATGTTCTGCTACTGAACTACACCCGCGTGACTCCTCGGGGTCCGGCTTTTCGGCCTTGCCCCTCGGCGTGCTCCAGACTCTAGCTGATCAGCAGGGGGTCAGCGCAAGTCGGTTGCGCGCGGGGGCGGATGGCCGGCCGGAGCGGGACCCCGGCGAGCCATCCGGCGGACCCTCGGACTCAGTGCGCCTCGGCGAACGCCTCGTAGACCTTCTTGGGGATGCGGCCGCGCGGGGGGACGTCCAGCTTGTTGGAGCGGGCCCAGGCACGGACGGCGGCCGGGTCGGGGGTCAACGCGGTGTGCGTGTACGCCTTCCCGGACTTCGACTGCTTGCGGCCGGCCTCGACGTAGGGCGCGAGCACCTTACGCAGTTTCTTGGCATTGGCTGGATTGAGGTCGATCTCGTACGACTTGCCGTCGAGTCCGAAGGCGATCGTCTCCGCCGCTTCCGAGCCGTCGATGTCGTCAAAGAGAGTGACCACGACACGCTGCGCCACGAATATCGGTCCCTTCGTGCGGCACCTCTGCGATCGCCCCCCATGACGTGCGTGGACGTCACGGAGTTGTCGGGGAGATGTCGACTGTCCGGCTGTTATTGGGCAAAGTATCGGCTATTGCCAATTCCTTTGTACAGTGCCGGGCATTGCATTGTGAAGCCCGACTAAAACCTTCCGCGTGTCCGAAGGTAATGGGGCCCAGCCGCTCTTCTGCGATTTTTCCCAGGATTTTCCGTACAGGTCCCCGCGTCGATGCGGGATCGTGATCGGGCTCACGTAGGATTCTACGAATCTACGCGAGTAGAAATTTTGTGCGGGTAGTCTGAAGCGACCTGCTCAGCACCACACACCGGGAGTGCCAGTGGCACGCGTCGTAGTCGACGTCATGCTCAAGCCGGAGATCCTCGACCCCCAGGGCCAGGCGGTGCAGCGTGCACTGCCGCGCCTCGGTTTCGAAGGTGTCTCCGACGTACGTCAGGGAAAGCGATTCGAACTGGAAGTGGACGGACCGGTGGACGACGCCGCGCTCGCCCGCATCCATGAACTGGCGGAATCCTTCCTCGCCAACACCGTGATCGAGGACTTCACCGTCAAGGTCGAGGAAGTCGCGGAGGCAGGAAAGTGACCGCTCGTATTGGAGTCGTCACCTTTCCGGGCAGCCTCGACGACCGGGACACGCAGCGTGCGATCAAGCTCGCCGGTGCCGAACCCGTCGCCCTCTGGCACAAGGACAAGGACCTCAAGCAGGTCGACGCCGTGGTGCTGCCCGGCGGTTTCTCGTACGGCGACTATCTCCGGGCCGGTGCCATCTCGCGCTTCTCGCCCGTGATGGAGACCGTGATCGAGCAGGCGAAGTCCGGAATGCCCGTCCTCGGCATCTGCAACGGCTTCCAGGTCCTCACCGAGGCGCACCTCCTCCCCGGCGCGATGCTCGGCAACAACCACCTCCACTTCATCTGCCGCGACCAGAAGCTGCGGGTGGAGAACGCGGAGACGTCCTGGACGGCCGACTACGAGTCCGGCCAGGAGATCCACATCCCGCTGAAGAACATGGACGGGCGGTACGTCGCCGACGAGCACACGCTCGACATGCTGGAGGCGGAGGGCCGGGTCGCGTTCCGTTATGTGGACGTCAACCCGAACGGCTCGCTGCGCGACATCGCCGGCATCACGAACGAGGCGGGCAACGTCGTCGGTCTGATGCCGCACCCGGAGCACGCCGTCGAGCCCCTCGTCGGCTCCGGCCGCACCGACGGCCTCCCCTTCTTCACCTCGATCCTCAAGAAGCTGGTCACCGCATGAGCCGCACGCCTCTGGACACGGTCGAGAACGCGGCCGCGACCCCCGACGTCGAGCTGCCCTGGGCCGAACTGGGCCTGAAGAAGGACGAGTACGAGCGGGTCGTCGAGATCCTCGGCCGCCGCCCGACCGGCGCCGAACTCGCCATGTACTCCGTCATGTGGTCCGAGCACTGCTCGTACAAGTCCTCGAAGGTCCACCTGCGCCAGTTCGGCGAGAAGGCCCCGCAGTCCGACGCCCTCCTCGTCGGCATCGGCGAGAACGCCGGTGTCGTCGACGTCGGCCAGGGCTACGCCGTCACCTTCAAGGTCGAGTCGCACAACCACCCGTCGTACGTCGAGCCCTACCAGGGCGCGGCCACCGGCGTCGGCGGCATCGTGCGCGACATCATCGCGATGGGTGCCCGCCCGGTCGCCGTCGTCGACCCGCTGCGCTTCGGCGCCGCGGACCACCCCGACACCAAGCGCGTCCTGCCGGGCGTCGTCGCGGGCATCGGCGGCTACGGCAACTGCCTGGGCCTGCCCAACATCGGCGGCGAGGTCGTCTTCGACGCCTGCTACCAGGGCAACCCCCTCGTCAACGCCGGAGCCATCGGCGTCATGAAGCACGAGGACATCCACCTCGCCAAGGCGTCCGGAGCCGGCAACAAGGTCATCCTCTACGGGGCCCGCACCGGCGGCGACGGCATCGGCGGCGCCTCCATCCTGGCGAGCGAGACCTTCGACGACGCCAAGCCGTCGAAGCGCCCCGCCGTCCAGGTCGGCGACCCCTTCCAGGAGAAGCTGCTCATCGAGTGCACGCTCGAGGCCTTCGCCGAGAAGCTGGTCGTCGGCATCCAGGACCTCGGCGCGGCCGGTCTGTCCTGCGCCACCTCCGAGCTGGCCTCCAACGGCTCCGGCGGCATGCGCGTCACCCTGGACGACGTACCCCTGCGGGACTCGACTCTCTCTCCCGAGGAAATCCTCATGAGCGAGTCGCAGGAACGCATGTGCGCGGTCGTCGAGCCGGCGAAGGTCGACCGGTTCCTGGAGATCTGCGACAAGTGGGACGTCATCGCCACGGTGATCGGTGAGGTGACGGACGGCGATCGCCTCGAGATCTTCTGGCACGGCGGCAAGATCGTCGACGTCGACCCGCGCACGGTCGCGCACGACGGCCCGGTCTACGAGCGCCCCTACGCCCGCCCCGAGTGGCAGGACGCCCTCCAGGCCGACGACGCGAACAAGCTGCCGCGCCCGGCGACGAGCGAGGAGCTCAAGGACCAGGTCCTCAAGCTCGTGAGCTCGCCGAACCAGGCCTCCAAGTCCTGGATCACCTCCCAGTACGACCACTTCGTGCAGGGCAACACGGTGCTGGCGCAGCCCGAGGACTCGGGCATGATCCGCATCGACGAGGAGACCGGACTCGGCGTCGCCATCGCCACGGACGGCAACGGCCGGTACGCGAAGCTCGACCCGTACACGGGTGCGCAGCTCGCGCTCGCCGAGGCCTACCGCAACGTAGCGACGACCGGCGCCAAGCCGCTCGCCGTCTCCGACTGCCTGAACTTCGGCTCGCCCGAGGACCCGGCCGTCATGTGGCAGTTCGCCGAGGCCGTCCGCGGTCTCGCCGACGCCTGCCTGCAGCTGGGCACCCCGGTGACCGGCGGCAACGTCTCGCTCTACAACCAGACGGGCGAGGCCGCCATCCACCCGACTCCGGTCGTGGCCGTGCTGGGCGTCATCGACGACGTCGCCCGCCGCACGCCGGTCGCCTTCCAGGAAGAGGGCCAGCTCCTCTACCTGCTCGGTGACACCCGCGAGGAGTTCGGCGGTTCGGCCTGGTCCCAGGTCGTCCACGACCACCTCGGGGGCCTGCCCCCGAAGGTCGACCTGGAGCGCGAACGCCTCCTCGGCGAGATCCTCATCTCCGCCTCCCGCGACGGCATGATCGACTCGGCGCACGACCTGTCCGACGGCGGTCTGATCCAGGCCGTGGTCGAGTCGGCGCTGCTCGGCGGCAAGGGCGCCCGGCTGGTCGTCCCCGACGGTCTCGACGCCTTCACCTTCCTCTTCTCGGAGTCGGCGGGCCGCGCGGTCGTCGCCGTCCCGCGCTCGGAGGAGCTCCGCTTCAACGACATGTGCGGTGCGCGGGGTCTGCCCGTCACCCGGATCGGTGTCGTGGACGGAGACGCGGTCGAGGTCCAGGGCGAGTTCGCACTCCCGCTGGACGAGCTCCGCACGGCCCACGAGGGCACGATCCCGGCGCTGCTCGCGTAAGCGGTCGTACGGCGCCGACGGCCCCGACCGTTTCGACGGTCGGGGCCGTTGCCATGCCGGAACGGGCTCGGTCGCCAGGGGCGGGGTCGCGGCGCCCTTCTGTCACCGGCCTCCCAAGAGCCGGCCGAACCCGGCGCCGGCCGGCAGGAGCGCGCCAGCGTGACGTTTCTGTACGGACATCGACTTCTTCACGTCCTCCGCCGGACAGGCCCTAGGCTCGCCCTATGCCGCCGGCCAGGAAACGCACCCGTACCTATGACCCCGCCAAGATCCGCGTGGCCGTGCTCGCGCAGTTCGGGAACGTGCGCCAGGGCGTCCACACCCTGACCGAGGAGCAGCTGGCGCGGCCCGCGCGGCTCGGGGACTGGAGCGTGCGGGAGCTGGCCGCGCACCTCACGATGGCGGTGGAGACCGTGAGCCGCAACCTCGACCGGCCCGAGCCCGGTGCGAAGGAACTCGCGCTGCTGGACTGGCCGTTCGCGACGGCGGCTCGCGCCGGGGACATCGCCGAGGGCACCCGCGAACTCGCCCGCGACAACCCCGACCTCGACGCGCTCTACGCCCGCGTCGAACAGCGGATCACCGAGCGCCTGGCCACGGCCCCCGACGACCGGCTGCTCGCCGCGCTCCCCCAAGCTCTCGGCTCCGCTCGAGCAGGGGGGACCCCCATCGGAGCCATGACCCTCGCCGACTACCTCGTCACCCGCACCGTCGAACTCGTCGTGCACACCGACGACCTGAACCGCGCCGCCGGCACCGACATCCCCCTCGACCGCCAGGCCCTCGCCGCCTGCACCCGGCTGCTCGCCGACGCGCTCGCCGTGAAGGCACCCGGCGCGTCGACGGAGGTGCGGATCCCGCCGTACGCCGTCGTGCAGTGCGTGGAGGGCCCCCGGCACACCCGGGGCACACCGCCGAACGTCGTGGAGACCGACCCGCTGACCTGGATCCGGCTGGCGACGGGACGTACGGACTGGAAGACCGCGCTGGACGACGCGAAGGTCAGCGCCAGCGGTGAGCGGGCCGACCTCGGCGGACTGCTGCCCCTGATGGGCTGACTCCACCCGGCGGCTCACCCTGCTGACCTCACCCGCTGACTCCACCCGGCGGCTGAACCCGCCGACTCCACTTGCGGACCCCACCCGCCGACTCCACCTGCGGAGCCCCCGCACCGCCCCGGAGGGGAACCGGCCACCCCACCCCTCCCGTCACACCGTCATGGACAAGCAGCGACTGACCCTCAGCGTCCTGACCCTGCTTCCGCTCGCCGTGGCCTGCGGCACCGAGACGGCGGGTGGTGGTTCCGTGGGGACCGGATCGTCCCCGGTCACCGGCGTTCACTGGAGTGTCGACACCCTCACCACGCATGGCCGGACCCGGCAGGCGCCGGACAGCGCGTATCTGCGGATCGGCGAAGACGGTCGCGTCAGCGGCAACCTCGGCTGCAACACTTTCGGCTCCACCGTCACCCTCAAGGGTGACCGTGTCGACTTCGGGGAGATCGAGGCGACCGACATGGGCTGCCAGAAGGACCCCATGAGCTTCGAGCAGAGCCTCAGCCGTGCCTACGTCGACAACACGTTCACCAGCGAGGTCAAGGGCGACAAGCTGACGCTCACCACCGACGGCGGCGACCGCGTCGATCTCACCAAGGAGCCGGACGCACCCCTGTACGGCACGAAGTGGACGGTCACCTCCCTCGGGGACGGTGACGTGGCCCAGTCCCTTCCCGAAGGGGCCGACGCCCACTTCACCCTCGACAAGGCGAACGGCACCCTTTCCGGTCGCCTCGGCTGCAACCACGTCACCGCCAAGGCCACCGTCCGCGACGGACATATCACCCTCGGCGCCGCCAAGACCACCCGGATGATGTGCGACGGCTCACTCATGGACACCGAGAGGACCTTGCTGGGCCTCTTCGACAGCACGGTCGTATACGAGTTGAACCACCGATCCATCGCGCTGACCAGCCCAAACGGAAAAACCGTCCAAGCCGTCGCCGACGAGTGATCCGTCAAAGATCCGTATCCCCAATTCGGACCAGTGGTCGATCTCGCCTACACTCGGTGGCGTGCCACGTGGTGACGGTCGACTCAATCATGATCTGCTCCCCGGCGAGAAAGGCCCCCAGGACGCTTGCGGCGTCTTCGGAGTCTGGGCCCCCGGTGAAGAGGTCGCCAAGCTCACTTACTTCGGGCTCTACGCCCTCCAGCATCGGGGCCAGGAATCCGCGGGTATCGCGGTAAGCAACGGCTCCCAGATCCTCGTCTTCAAGGACATGGGCCTCGTGTCCCAGGTCTTCGACGAGACCTCGCTCGGTTCGCTCCAGGGTCATATCGCGGTCGGTCACGCCCGCTACTCGACCACGGGCGCCTCCGTGTGGGAGAACGCCCAGCCGACGTTCCGTGCCACCGCGCACGGCTCCATCGCGCTCGGCCACAACGGCAACCTGGTCAACACGGTGCAGCTCGCCGAGATGGTCGCCGACCTCCCCAAGCAGGACGGCCGCACCACGCGCGTGGCGGCCACCAACGACACCGACCTTCTCACCGCGCTCCTCGCGGCCCAGGTCGACGACGACGGTAAGCCGCTGACCATCGAAGAGGCCTCCGCCAGGATCCTCCCGCAGGTCAAGGGCGCCTTCTCCCTCGTCTTCATGGACGAGCACACCCTGTACGCGGCCCGCGACCCGCAGGGCATCCGCCCGCTGGTCCTCGGCCGGCTGGAGCGCGGCTGGGTCGTCGCCTCCGAGTCCGCCGCCCTCGACATCTGTGGCGCGGCCTACGTCCGCGAGATCGAGCCGGGCGAGTTCATCGCCATCGACGAGAACGGCCTCCGTACCTCGCGATTCGCGGAAGCGAAGCCCAAGGGCTGCATCTTCGAGTACGTGTACCTGGCCCGCCCGGACACGGACATCGCCGGCCGGAACGTGTACCTCTCGCGCGTCGAGATGGGCCGCAAACTCGCCAAGGAAGCCCCTGTAGAGGCCGATCTGGTGATAGCGACCCCGGAGTCCGGGACGCCCGCCGCGATCGGTTACGCGGAAGCCAGCGGGATCCCCTTCGGCGCGGGTCTGGTCAAGAACGCGTACGTCGGCCGGACCTTCATCCAGCCCTCGCAGACCATCCGCCAGCTGGGCATCCGTCTGAAGCTGAACCCCTTGAAGGAAGTCATCAAGGGCAAGCGCCTGGTCGTCGTCGACGACTCGATCGTGCGCGGCAACACCCAGCGCGCCCTGGTGCGCATGCTCCGCGAGGCGGGCGCCGCCGAGGTCCACATCCGGATCTCCTCGCCCCCCGTGAAGTGGCCCTGCTTCTTCGGCATCGACTTCGCGACCCGCGCCGAGCTGATCGCCAACGGCATGACCATCGAGGAGATCGGCACCTCGCTCGGCGCCGACTCCCTCTCGTACATCTCCATCGACGGCATGATCGAGGCGACCACCATCGCCAAGCCGAACCTGTGCCGCGCCTGCTTCGACGGCGAGTACCCGATGGAGCTTCCCGACCCCGAGCTGCTCGGCAAGCAGCTTCTGGAGACCGAGCTGGCCGCGGGTCCCGCAGCCACGGCAGCGGCTGACGCCATCCGTCGCCCGTAAGCGCCGCAGAGCCCCGTATCACCAACCCGAAAGATCCCAGGCAATGTCTTCTGTGTCTGATCAGTCACCTCCGGCGACGGGCACTGCTTCCGGTGCTTCCTACGCGGCTGCCGGCGTCGACATCGAAGCGGGCGACCGCGCGGTAGAGCTGATGAAGGAGTGGGTGAAGAAGACGCAGCGCCCCGAGGTCCTCGGCGGCCTCGGCGGCTTCGCCGGCCTCTTCGACGCCTCCGCCCTCAAGCGCTACGAGCGCCCGCTGCTCGCCTCCGCCACGGACGGCGTGGGCACCAAGGTCGACCTCGCCCGCCGGCTCGGCGTGTACGACACCATCGGCCACGACCTGGTCGCGATGGTCATGGACGACATCGTGGTGTGCGGCGCCGAGCCGCTCTTCATGACCGACTACATCTGCGTCGGCAAGGTCCACCCGGAGCGCGTGGCGGCCATCGTGAAGGGCATCGCCGAGGGCTGTGTGCTCGCGGGCTGCGCCCTGGTGGGCGGCGAGACGGCCGAACACCCGGGCCTGCTCGGTCCGGACGACTTCGACGTCGCGGGCGCCGGTACGGGCGTGGTGGAGGCCGACCGGCTGCTCGGCCCGGATCGTATCCGTACGGGTGACGCGGTGATCGCCATGGCGGCCTCCGGTCTTCACTCGAACGGGTACTCCCTCGTCCGGCACGTCCTCTTCGACCGGGCGAACCTCAGCCTGGACCAGCACGTCGAGGAGTTCGGCCGCTCGCTCGGCGAGGAGCTCCTGGAGCCCACCAAGATCTACTCGCTGGACTGCCTGGCGCTGACGAGGACCACCGACGTGCACGCCTTCAGCCACATCACCGGCGGCGGGCTCGCGGCCAACCTGGCCCGGGTGATCCCGGACGGGCTGCACGCGATCGTGGACCGTGAGACCTGGACGCCGGCCCCGGTCTTCGACCTCGTCGGCAGGACAGGCGAGGTCGAGCGTCTGGAGCTGGAGAAGACGCTGAACATGGGCGTGGGCATGATCGCGATCGTCCCCGAGGAATCGGCGGACGCGGCGGTGACCACCCTCGCGGACCGCGGCGTGGACGCCTGGATCGCCGGTGAGATCACCGAGCGCGGCGAGCACGCGACGGGCGCGGCCCTGATCGGCGACTACGCGAGCTGAGGCCCCAGGGGCAGCACAAAACCCGGTCCGGCGTTGAGGCCCCGGACCGGGTGAAGTGCGGTTACTACGAGAAATCCGCCAACAGAGATCTGCTCACCGCTACAGCTACGAGAGATCGCGGAAACCGCGAGGGACGCTGGTGCGTCAAGCGCCGCGACGTTGAGACTGTGGACCGGACTGGTCGTCCTCATCCTCATCGTCGTCGTTGTAGAGATCCGCGTACTGGGCGTACGGGTCGTCTTCCTCGTCGTCGTCCTCGAACGGCTCGCCATTCGGCGGCTGGCTCGAAGTCGAAGCGCCCAGCTCATTGGCCAGACGCGAGAGGTCAGTCCCGCCGCTGCTGTACTTCAGCTGGCGGGCGACCTTCGTCTGCTTGGCCTTTGCCCGGCCGCGCCCCATGGCTCGACCCCCTCGGATACGGGGCTCGGTGGCCCCAGAGTCTTGACACGCGTTCATGATCTGGAACGGGCTCTCCATGGAGAGACCGGTCCGTAGGGCTTCCACGGTACCTGAGCCCGCGCCCATACGGTACGTCGCCCGCAGGACGCGCCTTGGCCCAGAACCTGCGAGGTGCCCTGTCCCCGCTGGTCAACCGCGATTTTAACCTCTTCTTGGCGTACGACCCGCCGACGGGAGTGAGAGTTCTCTCGAAGTGTCCCCTCGGCGGGTCCCTGACAAGCGTCGAGACACGCGCGGAATGCGACGGAACAGAGGGTTCCGTTATCCGCGGCGGCGCGCCTCCGCCATCCGCTGCTCGGCGATCCGGTCGGCCGCGGCGGCCGGCGGAATCCCGTCCTCCTTCGCACGTGCGAAGATGTCCAGCGTGGTGTCGAAGATCTTCGTGGCCTTCGCCCTGCACCGGTCGAAGTCGAAGCCGTGCAGCTCGTCGGCGACCTGGATGACACCGCCCGCGTTCACCACGTAGTCGGGCGCGTAGAGGATCCCGCGGTCCGCGAGGTCCTTCTCGACGCCCGGGTGCGCGAGCTGGTTGTTGGCGGCGCCGCACACGATCCGCGCGGTGAGCACCGGCACGGACGTGTCGTTCAGCGCCCCGCCCAGCGCGCAGGGGGCGTAGATGTCCAGGCCCTCGGTCCGGATCAGCGCCTCGGTGTCCGTGGCGGCCGTGACGCCCGTCGGGTGCTTGTCCAGGATCCGCTGTACGGACTCGTCGCGTACATCCGTGATCACGACCTCGGCGCCGTCCTCGCGCAGATGGTCCACCAGGTGGTGGCCCACCTTGCCGACGCCCGCGATGCCGACCTTGCGGCCGCGCAGCGTCGGGTCGCCCCACAGGTGCTGGGCACTGGCCCGCATGCCCTGGAAGACCCCGTAGGCGGTCAGGACCGAGGAGTCGCCGGCGCCGCCGTTCTCGGGCGAGCGGCCCGTCGTCCAGCGGCACTCGCGCGCCACGACGTCCATGTCGGAGACGTACGTACCGACGTCGCACGCGGTGACGTAGCGCCCGCCGAGCGAGGCCACGAACCGGCCGTAGGCGAGGAGCAGGGCCTCGCTCTTGATCTGCTCGGGGTCCCCGATGATCACGGCCTTGCCGCCGCCGTGGTCGAGACCGGCCATGGCGTTCTTGTACGACATCCCGCGCGAGAGGTTCAGCGCGTCGGCGACGGCCTCCTCCTCGCTCGCGTACGGGTAGAAACGCGTCCCGCCCAGGGCGGGGCCCAGAGCGGTGGAGTGGATGGCGATGACGGCCTTGAGGCCGCTGGCCCGGTCCTGACAGAGCACGACTTGCTCATGACCCCCCTGGTCCGAATGGAACAGGGTGTGCAGGACGCCGTCGGTTAGGTCGGTCACGGTGGTGACTCCCAGGTAAGTAGCGGCGGTTGTGGACGGTGCCCGTGCGGATGGCGGGCTTCCGTGGGCATGAGATTAGAGCCTGTGCCCGGTCGCCATCCGCGCAGTGTTCAGGATCACCTCCTCCCGGAGTACGTTTCCGCACGGTCGTGGGACGATTTGCAGTGATTTCCCGGTCGCCCGCGTGCCACTCGCCCGGGATCCCGCCCGGGTTTCGTGTCCGGTCCTTTGGGGAGGGAGCAGGGGTGCCCAAGGTGTCCTCGGTGATCGTCCCGTACGCGTCCTATCTGCGCGTGTACGAACCGCTGGCCGCCTTCCCGGAGCCTGAGCGAACCCACTGGGCGCGTTACGCACGACGCGCCGAGCGCCCGTCGTACCAGGACGAGTTGCGCCGCTCCCTGGCCGACCTGCTGCCCACCCCGCCGATCCCCGTGCCGGTGCACGAGAGCGCGGACGCGTTCGTGCTGAGCGTCGACGGAGTGCTCTGCGTCTGTCCCTGGCGCACCCGGCTGCGCGGCTGGCAGGCGCTGGAGGAGCTGGCCGACGAACTGCCCGTGTCCGTCCTGGACGCGGTCCTGCCGCCGCTCGTACGCCGCCAGGCGGCCCTCGACTACGAGCGCTGGCTGGCCCGCAACCCCGACGCCCGCCCGTGGATCCGCACCTCGACCTGGCAGGTGCCGTTGAACTGGTTCGTGCTCGTCACCGACGAGGAGCGGCGGTACGACAAGGGGGCGGGCGGCGACGGAGCGCCGCCGATGCTGCGCTACCGGACGCCGATGGTGCAGGCGCGGCGGCGGACGGCGCGCGCCCTGAAGACCCTGCGGGACACCCTGGACGAGGGACCCCTCATCGACGGCCTGGTGGACGTGGGGCGCTGGCTGGAGGAGTTCCATCCGCGCTCGCTGGTCGAGCTGGACTACGGCGGGCTCGTGCACGCCCTGCCGGCCGGGCACCTCGAGGACGACCACTCGGCGGCCGACGTCGCCGAGGGCATCGAGGCGCTGCGTCATGGGGACGGGGCGGCGGCGGGCGAGGCGTACGGGCGGCTCGTGGAGCGCTGGCGCTCGGTCCGGGACCTGCGTTCGTCGAACTGAGGGACGTCCAGGGTCTTTGGGCCCGCGGGGCGCGTGGGTCCTGTGTGTCGCGTGGGTTCCGTGTGCCCTGTGGGACCTGTGCGTCCTGTGGGGTGTCTGAGTACCTCGGGACCGGCTAAGTGCCTCGGGACGGCTGGGGCGGGGTTTGCCGCACGAGAAGTGTGATGTGCTTCTCACTGGTGTTCGCCCGAACTGACGTATGGTCCTCGCACGCTGAAGAACCCTCACTGCGGGAGAAGACCACGCAGGGCGGGACCTAGGTCCCGATCCGGTCTTTTGTGTCAACGAGTGTCAAGCGTGACGGACGGCACTTACCTGGCTCTTGCATCGCTTGCCCCTCCTCGTGCCAAAATAGGACAAGGAGCCCGGGGGAGGGCTCCATCCGTCCATGTCTGGGCGGGAATCTCGGTATTGCGCGCTATGGGGGGTCTGATGACTCCTGATCGTCCTGTGACTGATCGTCACAGTGGCGTGACTGTCCGCTATGGCATGGTCCATCGGCTTCCGTCGCTGATGAACACCTGGGAGGGCAATTCCATCGGTTTGGCCGACGCGGCTGGACGGATGGTGTAGTTGTAGTGCCGAGGACAAGCCGTTCGTCCTATAACCGACTCGACTCGCGTCCGCCATTTCGGGCAACGCGGGTCAAGGTGCAGAATTTAGAGGAAAGAACCGAGAAGGTTCGGTTCTCCCGAGGAGGCCGCTCATGACCGCTCGCACCCCTGATGCCGAGCCGCTGCTGACCCCGGCTGAGGTCGCCACGATGTTCCGCGTCGACCCCAAGACGGTCACGCGGTGGGCGAAGGCCGGCAAGCTGACATCCATCCGCACGCTCGGCGGGCACCGCCGCTACCGCGAGGCTGAGGTCCGCGCGCTACTCGCGGGTATCCCGCAGCAGCGCAGCGAGGCCTGAACAATCGCATAACCGGGCAATTCGGCAGGTCCCCCCACCTGTGCAAGACGCCCGAACCACAGCTCCAAGCGACGCGGGTCCTGCCCCAACAGGGCTCACGCCCGACCCAGTTACACATGCGACAAGGGTGCGTCGTCGATCGCGCTGGACTCCGCCGGGTCCAGCGCGATTTTTTTTGTGCCCTGCTCAGGCGCCGAAGGGGCGTTGGTGTGGACTGTGCGGTGGGCCTGTGAGCGGCCTTGTCGGAGTCTGGGGCGGGCTGTCGGATCTCCTGTGGGAGCTCTCGGAGAGTGGTGCAATTGCACATATTAAATTGACCAGTTGTAGGTGGGGTGTAAGTTCCGCCCTTCTGAAAACTTATGCGGTGACACCCGTCACATGCCAGAGTCCTTGTTGCCTGTGACGCGTCTGCGCTAAAGGAGTTGGGCGGATGTGCCCTCCCGCGCGAGGTCACGCATGGGAGGGTGTTTCGTCCTCGGTCGCCGTCTCGTCCTCCTCGCCGTGCGCGGAGGGCTCCATGGCCAGTCTCAGGAGCTGATGGCAGATCGGGCAGTGCCGCGTCAGATGGCGATACCCGGAGGCGGCCGACAGATGGGCGCGGAGCAGAGCGCGCGTCTCGTGCCGAGCGGACGCCGCCATGAACCACCTCCAGGAGGTCGAGGGCCCTGGATTCCGGGGTACCCGCCGAATGTGACGGCGTCAAGGTGCGGGGGGCTCCGCCGGTCGGGCGGGGCTGCGTCCTGCGTGCGGTGGGAGGGCCTGGGAAGCGGCCGTGTGGGGGTGGGGGCGCGCGAGGCGCGTGAAGGGGCGTACGGCGCCCGGAGTCTGTGGATACGCGCCCAGGGGCTTGAACGTGCGCTGCGGGGGGTTCGGTCCGCGCGGGGCGGTCCGCGCGCGGGTGGTCCGTGAGCGAGTGGTCCGTGAGTTCGTGCGGCTGCGCGGAGTGCGTACGCACGAGAGCCCGGGTCCGAAGACCCGGGCTCTCGTATCTCTTGCGGTCCTGACGGGATTTGAACCCGCGGCCTCCACCTTGACAGGGTGGCGAGCACTCCAAACTGCTCCACAGGACCAGGTTTCGCAGTCACTTTCTTGCGCTGTGCTGCGAGAAGAGACTGTACAGGAGGGTGAGCCCGGGGTCGAACTCACCCACCGTGCAGGTCCCGTTACGGCACCGCCGCGTCGATCGCCTTCACGATGCGCTTGTCGGAGACCGGGTACGCCGTGCCGAGCGCGTGGGCGAAATAGCTGACCCGGAGCTCCTCGATCATCCAGCGGATGTCCAGGACCTGCTGCGGGACCGGCCGGCCCTGCGGCATCTGCTCCAGGAGCCACGCGTACTCGTCCTGCATCTCGTGGACCTTCTCCATGCGGGTGGTGTCCCGCTGGACGCCGGTCGGCATCTGCTGCAGGCGGCGGTCGGCGGCGACCAGATAGCGCATCAGGTCCGGGAGCCGGCGCAGGCCGGTCGCCGTGACGAAGCCGGGCTTCACCAGGGCGTTCAGCTGCGTCCGTACGTCCGTGAGGTTTGCCAGCAGGGTGGGGCTGCTGGTGGCCTTCAGACGGCGCTCACAGGCCTGCCAGGCGGCGAGGACCTGCTGCACCTGGCCCACCGTCCGGACCGTCGTGTCGACGATCTCGGCGCGCACCTTGTCATACAGCTTCCGGTACGACTCCTCGTCCCACGCCGGGCCTCCGAAGTCGCCGATCAGCTTGTCCGCCGCCGCCGTCGCGCAGTCGTCGAACAGGGCCTGCACGGAGCCGTGCGGGTTGGCGGACAGGGCGAGCTTCTGGGCGTTGGTGAGCTTGTCCGAGGCGAACTTGGCAGGGTTCACCGGGATGTTGCGCAGGATCAGCCGCCGGGTGCCCGTCCACATGGCCTGCGCCTGCTCGGCCTCCGTGTCGAAGAGACGTACGGAGACGGTGTTCGCCGTCGGGCCGTCGTCGACCAGGGCCGGGTACGCCTTCACCGGCTGACCGGCCCGGCGCGTCTCGAAGACGCGCGTCAGCGTGCCGATCGTCCAGTCCGTGAGGCCCGTGCGTTCCAGGGACTCGCCGCCCTCGCGCTCCGCCGTCGCCGCCGCGGCCTGCGAGATCGCCTTGCGCGCCTTCGGCTTCAGCTGGAGCTGGAGGGTCGAGAGGTCCTTGTCCTCGGCCAGCTTGCGGCGCCGCTCGTCGACGATCCGGAAGGTGATCTTCAGGTGGTCGGGGACACGGGACCAGTCGAAGTCGTCGGCCGTGACCGGCACGCCGACCATCCGCTTGAGCTCACGGGCGAGGGTCGTCGGCAGCGGCTCCTGAAGAGGCACGGCCTGGTCGAGGAACCGCTTCGCGAAGTTCGGGGCGGGTACGTAGTTGCGGCGGATGGGCTTGGGGAGGGAACGGATGAGTTCGGTGACCACCTCTTCGCGCAGACCCGGGATCTGCCAGTCGAAGCCCTCGTCCGTCACCTGGTTCAGGACCTGGAGCGGGATGTGGACCGTGACGCCGTCGGCGTCCGCGCCCGGCTCGAACTGGTAGGTCACCCGGAACTTGAGGCGGCCCTGACGCCACGAGTCGGGGTAGTCGTCCTTGCTGACGTCACCGGCTCGCTCGTTGATGAGCATCGAACGCTCGAAGTCGAGGAGCTCGGGCTCGTCATGGCGCTTGTGCTTCCACCAGGAGTCGAAGTGCGCGCCGGACACGACGTGGGCCGGCACCCGCTGGTCGTAGAAGTCGAACAGCGTCTCGTCGTCGACCAGGATGTCCCGGCGGCGGGCACGGTGCTCCAGCTCCTCGACCTCGGTCAGGAGCTTGCGGTTGTCGGCGAAGAACTTGTGGTGCGTGCGCCAGTCGCCCTCCACGAGGGCGTTGCGGATGAAGAGGTCGCGGCTCGTCTCGGGGTCGATACGACCGAAGTTGACCTTGCGTTGGGCGACGATCGGGACGCCGTAGAGAGTGACCTTCTCGTACGCCATCACGGCCGCCTGGTCCTTCTCCCAGTGCGGTTCGCTGTAGGTGCGCTTGAGGAGGTGTTCGGCCAGGGGTTCGACCCACTCAGGTTCGATCCTGGCGTTCACCCGGGCCCAGAGACGGGAGGTCTCCACCAGTTCGGCCGACATCACGAAACGCGGCGGCTTCTTGAAGAGGGCCGAACCCGGGAAGATCGCGAACTTGGCGTTGCGGGCGCCGAGGTACTCGTTCTTGCCCGTGCTCCTCCCGCTCTCGCCCCCGGTCTCCTTCACGTCCTTCATGCCGACGTGCGAGAGCAGGCCGGCGAGGAGGGAGACATGGACGCTCTGCTCCGCCGCGTCGTCCTCGTTGAGGTGGATGCCCATCTGCTTGGCGACCGTGCGCAGCTGGGTGTAGATGTCCTGCCATTCGCGGATACGCAGGAAGTTGAGGTACTCCTGCTTGCACATGCGGCGGAAGGCGGACGATCCTCGTTCTTTTTGTTGCTCGCGGACGTAACGCCAGAGGTTGAGGAAGGCGAGGAAGTCGCTCGTCTCGTCCCTGAAGCGGGCATGCTGCTGGTCCGCCTGCGTCTGCTTGTCGGCGGGGCGCTCGCGCGGGTCCTGGATGGAGAGCCCCGCGGCGATCACCATGACCTCGCGGGCACAGCCGTTCTTGTCGGCCTCCAGGACCATGCGGGCCAGCCGGGGGTCGACGGGGAGCTGGGCGAGCTTGCGGCCGGTGTCTGTGAGGCGCTTGCGTACGTCCTTCTGGGACGGGTCCAGCGCGCCCAGTTCCTGGAGGAGTTGGACACCGTCGCGGATGTTGCGGTGGTCCGGCGGGTCGATGAAGGGGAACTTCTCGATGTCGCCGAGGCCGGCCGCCGTCATCTGGAGGATGACGCTCGCCAGGTTCGTACGGAGGATCTCCGCGTCCGTGAACTCCGGACGGGTGTTGAAGTCGTCCTCGGAGTACAGACGGATGCAGATGCCGTCCGACGTACGGCCGCAGCGGCCCTTGCGCTGGTTGGCGCTGGCCTGCGAGACCGGCTCGATGGGCAGGCGCTGGACCTTGGTGCGGTGGCTGTATCTGGAGATACGGGCGTTGCCCGGGTCGATGACGTACTTGATGCCCGGGACGGTGAGCGAGGTCTCGGCGACGTTGGTCGCCAGAACGATCCTGCGGCCGGTGTGGGCCTGGAAGACGCGGTGCTGCTCCGCGTGGGAGAGGCGGGCGTAGAGGGGGAGGACCTCGGTGAAGCGGTAGTTCTTTTTCGTGAGTGCGTCCGCCGTGTCGCGGATCTCGCGTTCGCCGGAGAGGAAGACCAGGATGTCGCCCTTGCCCTCGGCCTGCAGTTCCTCGACCGCGTCCGTGATCGCGGTGATCTGGTCGCGGTCGGCGTCGTCGCCGTCCTCCTCGAGGAGCGGGCGGTAGCGGACCTCCACGGGGTACGTACGGCCGCTGACCTCGACGATCGGGGCGTCGCCGAAGTGGCGGGAGAAGCGCTCCGGGTCGATCGTGGCCGAGGTGATGACGACCTTGAGGTCCGGGCGCTTGGGGAGCAGCTGGGCGAGGTAGCCGAGCAGGAAGTCGATGTTGAGGGAGCGCTCGTGGGCCTCGTCGATGATGATCGTGTCGTACGCGCGCAGCTCGCGGTCCGTCTGGATCTCGGCGAGCAGGATGCCGTCCGTCATGAGCTTGACGAAGGTGCCGTCCGGGTTCACCTGGTCGGTGAAGCGGACCTTCCAGCCGACGGCCTCGCCCAGGGGGGTGTCCAGCTCCTCCGCCACACGCTCGGCGACGGTGCGGGCGGCGATGCGGCGGGGCTGGGTGTGGCCGATCATGCCGCGGACGCCGCGGCCCAGTTCGAGACAGATCTTGGGGATCTGGGTGGTCTTTCCGGAGCCGGTCTCACCCGCGACGATGACGACCTGGTGGTCGCGTATGGCGTCGGCGATGTCGGACTTCTTCTGGCTGACCGGGAGCTGTTCGGGGTAGGTGACGGCGGGCACGCGGGTGCGGCGCTCGGCCATGCGGGCCTCGGCCTTGGTGACCTCCGCGTCGATCTCGGCGAGCACGGCGGTGCGGGCTTCGGGTTTGCGGATCCGGCGCGCGCCCTCGAGCCTGCGGCCGAGCCGGTGCGCGTCGCGCAGGGACAGCTCGGCCAGGCGGGGGGCGAGGTCGCCGAGGACGGGGGCAGGATGCGTAGACATACGCCGTCCAGGATCTCACCTCGCCGAAATTACTGGCTAACGGTTTTGGGCGGGGCGTGGGGACAGGTCAGGGGGTGCGCTGCGTCGGAGGCTCGGGGGAGGCGGCGAGGGCGGGCTCGGGCGTGGCAGAGGGCGCCGGTGTCGCGGCGGGCGCGGACTCCTGGCGGGGACGGCTTCCCCGGGCCATGGACTGGGCGGTGTTGGAGACGGCTTTGATGCCCAGGTAGGCGGTGGTCATGCTGCTCACCGCGGTGAACGCGGCGGTGAGCACACCGACGATCACGGCCTTGTCGCCGTCGAGCCGCCAGACGCCGAAGATCGCGACGCCCGAGATCGCGAGAATGCTGACGACCACGGCCAACAGCCCGTACCGGGCCCGGTCCTTCTCCAATTCGGTGTCCTGAATCACTCTGGCCACGTTCCGGCTCATGTCTTCCCCGCCCCGAAGAAACCTGCTGGACCGGCCAGAACATAGCGGCGGCCGAGCGCCGGTGCCAAGCGAGCCGCCCGTTACCGGTCGCGCCCGTCACCGGTCGCGCCCGTCCCGGCGCGAAGAAAGGGGCGAACCCTTTCGGGTCCGCCCCTCCTCAGCTGTCCGCGCGGGTGTCATCGCACGTCGACGTAGTCCTCCGCGCCGTCGCCCACGAAGTGCTTGCTGTCGGGATACAGGAAGACGGGTACCCAGGTGCCGTCCTGCTGGGCCTTGAAGCCCTTGCTGAAGGATCCGTTCGATTTCGTGGTGACGGTGGACATCAGGTACCAGGTCTTCTTGCCCTTGGGCCGGAAGAGGATCTCCACCTTCTTGGCGCCGTACGCCTTCCAGGAGGTGGTGCCGGCCTTGCGCTCCTGGAGCACGCCCTTGACGGTGATCGTCCGGCCCTTGGAGACGGGCTCGGGGGACGCGTTGGCGTCCTTGATCCGGGTGAGGGCGCGGTTCCTGCGCAGGCTGCCGCTGACGCCGCCCTTGATGTCCTTGGCGGTGGAGCCCGCGTAGTGCAGCCGCCAGTAGCCGTCCGTGTAGCCCGGCAGCTTCTCGACGATGAACTGCGAGCCGTTGGTGGTCTGCACCGTCTTCTTGGTGCTCCAGCCCGTCCTGCCGTCGGGCGAGTACTGGATGTCGACGCCGATCCGGTCGTTGCTGTCGCGTCCGACCAGGTCGACGATGCCGGTGATGTCCAACTGTGCGTACTCGTCCAGTCGCGCCGTGAACTCGGTGAACTTCGTCGTGGCGGTGGCCGCGACGGTGACGTCGGCCTTCGTGGTGCGCTGGATGAAGGGGTTGTACGGGTACGGCGGGAAGCCGACCTCGTAGACCACCTTGCTGCCGTACGCGTACTTCGAGAAGGAGAAGCGGCCGTTCGCGTCGGTGGTCGACTGGACGGGGCTGCAGGTGGTGCAGTCCTTGTAGTCCATCTGCAGCGCGATGCCGGACAGCGGCTTCCACTCCGTGCCGCTCTGGTACTGGAGCGTTCCGGCGACGTTGAACTTGTCGTTCGCGGTGACGTGGAGGCTGCTCTTGTCCAGGACGATCCGGGTCGGCGCGGTCTTCGGCCTGACCTCTACCCAGGGGCCGGCTGCGAAGCCCAGGTCGCCGTTGTACCGGGCGAAGGTCCAGCCGCCGTCCACCACCTCGTGGGAGGCGGAGAAGTGGCCGGCGTCGTCCGTGACAGCGGTCGTCTCGTCGTTCCCGTCGAACGTGAGGTCCACGGTGGCGCCGGGCAGTGGCACCGTCTCGCGGGTGCTGGGGTCGCGGACGGCCATGTCACCGGTGGCCGTGACCGTCTTGTGCTCGATGTCCGGTTCGGTCGGCGTGACCGAGTAACCGGTGATGACGGGCTGCTTCTGGTAGCGCAGAGTGCCGGCGTTCTGCTGGACGGTGGTCTCGCCCGAGGAGTCCGTGGCCTCGATGTCGATCGTGTAGTCGCCCAGAGTGTCCAGGTGGATGGGCTGGGAGGCCCAGATGCTGTCCCAGGAGCTGTAGTCGTACTTGCGCGTGAAGTCGGTGATCGTGGCCACCGGTGCGTCCGACTCGCCGCTGCCTGCCGGGCGGAGCTTGGCTGTGATCTTGTCGACCGAGCCGCTGTAGTTGAGGCGGACGTCGAGGACCGACCAGTCGGCCTGGTCGCTGTACGCGTTCTCGACGTTCGGCCCCGCGGCGTGGGCCGTGCCGGGTATCGCGAAGGTGCCGACCAGGACGGCGCCGGCCGTCACCAGTCCTCTGGCGATATGTCTCAAGAACCCCCCTAAGGCTCCGCGAGCGACGAAAACCCCCTCCAGTTGACCCGGAGGGGGTTCTCGTTCTTGTGGCTGGGGCCGGGGTCGAACCGGCGACCTATCGCTTTTCAGGCGATCGCTCGTACCAACTGAGCTACCCAGCCACGAGGTTTCATGTGAAACCTCAGCGGTCCTGACGGGATTTGAACCCGCGGCCTCCACCTTGACAGGGTGGCGAGCACTCCAAACTGCTCCACAGGACCAAGCTGTTGCGTGCGACGCGTAAAACAGTGTCGCACACGGCGTTGCGTGCCCCCAACGGGATTCGAACCCGTGCTACCGCCTTGAAAGGGCGGCGTCCTAGGCCGCTAGACGATGAGGGCTATCGGCCCGCCTGGGCGCTTCTCAGCGCGTCGGGGACGTGAGAAGCATATGGGATGGCGGGAGGTATCGCCAAAACGGTTTACGGGGTGGTCGTGGAGGTGGTCGGGGAGGGGGAGGAGGACTGGGGCGCGCCCGGTTGGTTCTCCTTCGGGAGGTGGCGGCTGACCTCGGCCGTCGTCAGGCCCAGGCCCCCCAGTTTGATCTCGTCCCAGGCCTGGAGACGGCGGGTGTCACGGTCGACGTAGAGGACCGAGGCCTCGATGGGGTCCGGGTACTTGCCCTCGATCGCGCGCAGGCCGCTGCCGCCCGTCGAGCCCTCGACGCGCAGGCGGGTTCCGTACTTCATGACCTCCGTCTGTTCGTGGTGGAGGTGACCGGCCAGGACGAGGGGCACCTCGCCGTCCGTCCCGCGGGCCGCCGACGGCTCGTGGGCGATGGCGATGTCGACGGGGGTGCCTGCCGTGCGCTGGCCGCGGAGGGCGGAGGCCAGGCGGGCACCGGCCAGATCCTCCGCCGCGTCGCCGCCGGGGGCGACCGAGCGGTCGGGGGTGAACTGGGGGTCGCCGATGCCGGCGAAGCGCAGGCCCGCGACCGTGATCGCGCGGCCGTCGTCCAGGACGTGCACGTTCTTCAGGCGTTCCAGGTAGCGCTGGGTGACGAGGCTGTCGTGGTTGCCGCGCACCCAGATATAGGGCGCGCCCAGGTCGGGGATGGGGTCCAGGAAGCCGTTCTCGGCCGACGTGCCGTGGTCCATGGTGTCGCCGGAGTCGACGATCACGTCGATCGCGTACTGCTTCACCAGTGACGCGATGATCTTCCAGCTCGCGGGGTTGAGGTGGATGTCGGAGACGTGCAGGACCCGGATCGTGGACGGGTCGGGCTCGTACGTCGGGAGCGTGGAGGTGACGTCGTACAGCTTCGTCACGTTCGTCACCAGACGTGCCAACTCCTTCTGGTAGACGTCGAATTCACTGACGATGTTGCGGGCGTTGCCGACGAGGGAGGGGGCGGAGGAGAGCAGCCCGGAGAACCTCGGTTCCAGCACCGAATTCGGGTTCCAGGTGGCGAAGGCCGTCGCGCCGGAGGCGGTGAGCAGGGTGAGGGCCAGGCCGCCGGCGGCCAGGGCGCGGCGCGGACGGCGGTAGACCGCGAGGCCGAGGGCCGTGGCGCCCGACACGACCGCGACGCAGGACCGTACGGCCAGGTCGAGCGTGCCGTGCTCGACGTCCTGCGCGACCTCGTCCTGCAGGCCCGAGAGCCGCTCGGGGTGGTCGACCAGGGCCTGCGCGCGGACCGGGTCGAGCTGGTCGACGTTCACGTCGAGGCGGACCGGGGCGATGTGGCTGTTCAGCTCCAGGGCGCCGAGCGGGGAGACGTTGATCTTGGTGCCGCCGGTGACCGAGGGGCGCAGGGTCATCGTGGTGTTCATGGGGCCGACCGGGACGCGCACATTGCCCACGACCAGCAGGCCCAGCCAGGCGCCGAGGAGGACGACCGCCATCAGGCCGAGCGCCCGGGTGTACGGGTTCGGCTGCTGGACGAGTTCCTCGGTCACGGGGCGGAAGCGGGGAGAGCGGCGGGAGCTGAGGGCGCGGCGGAGGCGGAGGCGGCGGAGGTGCGGGGTGTGGCGGGGACGGCGTGTGCGGGCCAGGGCGGTGATGACGGCGGATATGGAGGTGGTGACGGCGGATGTGGCGGTGGTGACGGCAGCGGGGACGCGGACCATTGGTCCCGTATGCCCAAGTGCGGGGGTTCGTATGCGGGGTGTACGGGGCTGTCGTCGACTCTCCTGCGAGGCGGTCGTACCGGACAATGGCCGTGTGCTGGAGATGACGCGCGAGGAGTTCGAGGAACTGGTCGCCGAGGCGCTGGACCGGATTCCGCCGGAGCTGACGCGGTTGATGGACAACGTGGCGGTGTTCGTCGAGGACGAGCCCGACCCCGCCGATCCCGAGCTGCTCGGGCTCTACGAGGGAACTCCCCTGACCGATCGCGGGGAGTGGTACGCGGGGGTGCTGCCGGATCGGATCACGATCTACCGGGGGCCGACCCTGCGGATGTGCGAGACGCGGGAGGACGTGGTCGCGGAGACCGAGGTCACCGTGGTGCACGAGATCGCGCATCACTTCGGGATCGACGACGAACGGTTGCACGCGCTCGGCTACGGGTGAGTGAGCGGGGAGTGGGTGGCGGGGGCCGACGCCCCCTGGGGCTCGGGACGTGTGTCATGTTCCCGCGTGTCCTCTTGTGGGCGGCGGGAGTTGGACAGGGGGACTGGACTCCCCGATCCATCCCCAGGCTCTCGGCCTCGCCGAGCAGGGGAGACCCCCTCCGGAGGTGGCTGCCCGTGCGCGCCTTGTACGTACCCGTCCGTCTGGCCGCCACGGTCATCGTCGTCGCGTCCGCCGCCGGCTGTATGAGCGTGGGTGACGACGCGGGCCGGCCCGGGCCCGCGCACTCGGCGGGGCGGCACGGCGGCCAGGCCCCCGACGGGGGGTCCGCGGAGAGCGGGGGCGGTGGCGGGTTCCACGGAGGGACGGGTGTGAAGGGCGGCGCCTCCGCCAAGCCCGGCGAGAAGGCCTCCGGGTCGGCATCTGCGTCCGCGTCGGCCTCCGGCGGTGCGAAGCCGTCCGTCAGGGCGACGGGCAAGGGGGACGGCAAGGGGCAGCCGGAGCAGCCTCCGCCGTCGAACGGGGTGCCGAGCCCCACGCATGCCACGTCCGAACCGACTCCGCCGCCCCCTCCTCCGCCACCGCCCGTGACGCCGACGCCCGATCCGACCACGGCTGAGCCCTCGTCCTCCGCGCATGAGCAGACCACGCAACTGGTGGATCGGGAGCCGGCGCCGCAGGCGGGCCAACCGGCGTGAACGGGGTGGTGGACGGGCGGCGGGGAGAAGCGGAGGGCCGACGAGCGGAGGGGCGGCGGGAAAGTCGGCGGAGGGGGCGGGAATACGCTCGGCCACCGCTGGTGTTGGAGCCCCTGCCAGCAGACGTAAGACCTGCCCTGCGTGCCTGACCTGCCCCTTTGGGGGTCAGTTTGCCTTCAGGGGTGGGGGGTGCGTATGGTGGTAGATCGTTTGATCCCATTTGCCCGGCGCCATTGCAGAGAGCGCCGCGTGTGGCGCGTACTCTCCCTTGCCGTGGCCGGACCGCATAGAGGCGGTCGATTGCGACTTCACGGAGTTTGGGCGCGTGCCGAAGAACTCCGGAAGGTTCGCATTTCGCATGTCTGTTTCCAGTACTGATCACGTCGTCGTGCCCGAGAACAACGAGAACGACAACAACGAGGGCGTCCAGGCCGCCGTCGAGACCGTGGAGACGGTCGAGACCGTCGAGGCCGTCGAGTCCGCCCCCGAGATCACCTTCGACTCCCTCGGCCTCCCCGAGGGCGTCGTCCGCAAGCTCGCCCAGAACGGTGTGACCACCCCGTTCCCGATCCAGGCCGCGACCATCCCGGACGCCCTGGCCGGCAAGGACATCCTCGGCCGTGGCCGCACGGGCTCCGGCAAGACCCTCTCCTTCGGTCTGCCGACCCTGGCGCGACTCGCCGGCGGTCACACCGAGAAGAAGAAGCCGCGCGCCGTCATCCTCACGCCGACCCGTGAGCTGGCCATGCAGGTCGCCGACGCGCTGCAGCCCTACGGCGACGTCCTCGGCCTGAAGATGAAGGTCGTCTGCGGCGGTACGTCGATGGGCAACCAGATCTACGCCCTGGAGCGCGGCGTCGACGTCCTCGTCGCCACCCCGGGCCGACTGCGCGACATCATCAACCGTGGCGCCTGCTCGCTGGAGAACGTCCAGGTGGCCGTTCTCGACGAGGCCGACCAGATGTCCGACCTGGGCTTCCTGCCCGAGGTCACCGAGCTGTTCGACCAGATCCCGGCCGGCGGCCAGCGGATGCTGTTCTCGGCCACCATGGAGAACGAGATCTCCACGCTGGTCAAGCGCTACCTGACCAACCCGGTCACGCACGAGGTCGACAGCGCCCAGGGCAACGTCACGACGATGTCCCACCACATCCTCATCGTGAAGCCCAAGGACAAGGCGCCGGTCACCGCCGCGATCGCCTCCCGCAAGGGCCGCACGATCATCTTCGTCCGCACCCAGCTGGGCGCCGACCGTATCGCCGAGCAGCTGCGCGACGCCGGTGTGAAGGCCGACGCGCTGCACGGCGGCATGACCCAGGGCGCGCGGACCCGGACGCTGGCCGACTTCAAGGACGGTTACGTCAACGCGCTCGTCGCGACCGACGTCGCCGCCCGCGGTATCCACGTCGACGGCATCGACCTCGTCCTGAACGTGGACCCGGCCGGTGACCACAAGGACTACCTGCACCGCTCCGGCCGTACGGCCCGTGCGGGCCGCAGCGGCACCGTGGTGTCCCTCTCCCTGCCGCACCAGCGCCGTCAGATCTTCCGGCTGATGGAGGACGCGGGCGTCGACGCCGCGCGTCACATCATCAACTCCGGTACGGCTTTCGAGCCCGAGGTCGCCGAGATCACCGGCGCCCGGTCGATGACCGAGGTCCAGGCCCAGTCGGCCGGCGACGCCGCGCAGCAGGCCGAGCGTGAGGTCTCGCAGCTCACCAAGGAGCTGGAGCGCGCGCAGCGTCGTGCGGTCGAGCTGCGTGGGGAGGCCGACCGTCTGGTGGCCCGTGCCGCGCGCGAGCGGGGCGAGGACCCGGAGGCGGCGGTCGTCGCGGCCGCGGAGGCCCTGGCGGAGCAGGCGGTGGCCGAGGCCCCGGCCGAGACGCCGGCCGTGTCCGAGCAGCCCGTCGCCGAGCGTTCGTCCTACGAGCCGCGTCAGCGCCGTGACGAGCGGGGCAACTACGAGCGCCGCGACAACGACCGCGGTGACCGTGGCGGCTCTGGCTTCCGTCGGGACAATGACCGTCGTGATGACCGTGGTGGTCGTTCGTTCGAGCGTCGTGACGACCGCGGTGGCTCCGGCTTCCGTCGGGACAATGACCGTCGTGATGACCGTGGTGGTCGTTCGTTCGAGCGTCGTGATGACCGCGGTGGTTCCGGCTTCCGTCGGGACAATGACCGTCGTGATGACCGTGGTGGTCGTACCTTCGAGCGTCGTGATGACCGCGGTGGCTCCGGCTTCCGCCGTGACAACGACCGTCGTGACGACCGTGGCGGCTTCGACCGCGACCGTCGGGACGGCGACCGTGGTGGTCGTACCTTCGAGCGTCGTGACGACCGCGGTGGTTCCGGCTTCCGCCGTGACAACGACCGTGGCACCGCAGGCCGGTCCTTCGAGCGTCGTGACGACCGTGGCGGTCACCGTGGCAGCGACCGTCCCTTCAACCGCGACCGCCAGGACAACCGTCCCTCCAGCGGTTTCCGCGCCGGCAGCCACGACCGCCCGTACGGCCGTCGCGACGACCACCGCGGCACCGGCACGGGTACCGGCACGGGTACCGGCACCGGTTCCTTCGGCCGCCGCGACGAGAAGCCCCGCTGGAAGCGCAACGGCTGATATCCGCTGACGTCCGACGACATCTGCTGACGTCCGCTGACGTCCGCGCATGCTGAACGCCGTGGCCCCCACCGATCCGGTGGGGGCCACGGCGTTTTCCGTGCCCGTGGCTGTGCCCCGCACTGTTTCGAAAGGCTTTCCGGAAACTTTGAACTCGCTGTAGGATCAGCCGACTTCTGAGACGGATGCGACGGCCGGGGGGCCGGGGGCATCGAGGAGCGGTGCGCGTCCCGTCTCGTTCTTCGGGGAGGGTCTTCTTGACTCGTCATGCCTTCGTGCGCCTCCGTCTCGTCGCCGCCTCCGCAGTGCTGGCGGCCGGCCTGAGCCCGTTGCTGCCGTCGCCGACGGCGGTCGCGGACGCGCCGCAGGAGACGGTGGTGCCGGCGACGCTGCGCGGCACCTACACCTCGGCCGAGCTCTACAGCGGGTCGACGTCCGGCGGCCACGACGGTGCGGGGCAGCAGGGCGTCTTCCACACGCTGGAGGGGTCCGGGCTGGTCTGGACGCGGTACGCGGACGGGACGTCCGTGCCCGTGACGCGGCCGGAGGGGATCACCGGTACCTGGGGGACCGGCGGCGATGTCCTGGCGTACCGCTACGCGGGGGGCCGGGTCGACCTGTGGAACGCGGTCGACGGGACCACCCGCACCCTCCAGACACCCTCGGGCCTGACGCTGCTCACCGCGTACAGCGACTTGGCGGTCGCCCTCCGAGGCGTGAAGGACGAGAACGGCAGGGCCTGGCGGGAGATGCACCTGCTGTTCCCGGAGGCCGACGGCACCACGCGTGACGTGCCGGTCGGCGGAGTGCCCGCGGGCGTGGACCTCGGAGCGCCCGTGGGCGGGGACGCCGACGGGCTGCTGTTCCAGGCCTCGAAGGACGGGCAGTACCTGTCGGTCATGGTCGACCGGCGGACGGGGCAGGTGCGGGACTGGACTCCGCCGCGCTCCAAGGTCTACCTCAGGGCCCAGGTCACCGCCGAGCACGTGGTCCTCTTCAACGTCAACGAGACCGCCGTGCAGGTGTTCTCCCGCTCCGACCTCTCGGCGGCCCCGTCCGAGGTCACGCTGTCGGGCAGCGGCAGCGTGAACCCCGCGCAGGATCTCGCCGTGGTCGGCGACTGGCTGGTCCACCGGCCCAGCGGCGGTACGGCGGTGATCGCCAAACCGATCGCGGGCGGTCCCGCGGTCACCCTGATGCCCTCGTCGGGTGTCTACTCCTCCGCCGTCTTTGACGGCACCGCCGTCCTGATCGGCCGCACCACCGCCGACGACTGGGGCGTCCAGCGCATCCAGCCGGGCCCGGACGGCAGTCCGGTCGTCACCCAGGTCAAGGCGCTGCCCAAGCCGGCGTTCCCGATTCAGGGGCTGTCGCTGCACCAGGGGCGGCTCGTCGTCGCCGACTACGGGACTGGCGACGGCGCCCAGGGCGACCGCACCACCCGCATCCGGACCGTCACCGCGGCCGGGAGCCCCACGTTCGGCGCCGGCTCCCGGTTCCTCAGCACGAACTACCTCATCGACAACTGTCCGGCCGACGACGCCGGTTGTGCCGCCTTCCACGGCCTGGGCGACGGGCAGGTCGCCTGGGTGAACCGCGGCGGCACGGGAGGATCGGCGTCCGACCGGATCGAGGTCGGTGGGCAGGGCCCGTACGACGGCGACACCATCGACGTGCCCGCCGGCGGGCGGATCACCGACGCCTCGGGCCACTACATCCTCTACACCACGGCCGGTCGGCAGTACGTGTACCGGGTGCGCTCCGCCCCGAGCCCGTACCTCACCCGAGCCCCCGGCGCCGCCGCCCTCTCCGGGGACACCCTGTGGACCGCCGGGACGACGCCGGGCAGCCTCGTGCCGTACAACCTGACCACGAACAAGAGCGCCGCCCCGGTCACTACCGACGCGGGCTGCACCCCCACCGAACTCCAGGCGCTGGGCCGCTGGCTGTACTGGGCGTGCGACGGCCGGGCGGGTGTCTACGACCGTACGGCGGGCAGGTCCGTGCCCGTGCCGACGGACGAGGCGAAGCTCGGCGACGGGTACGTCGTCACGCACGACAAGCAGGACGGGAAGCTGGTCCTCACGACGGTCGCGGACGGTACGCCCACGAGCCGGGTGATCGGCGCCCTGGCGGACACCGGGGTCTCCCAGCGGGACGTGCGCTGGACGGTCGACGAGTCCGGTGCGAACGCCGCCTACGCCGATGCCCAGGAGCGCGTGCACCTCGTCCCGTCCGGTGTGCCGCAGCAGCCGCTGCGCCCGCTGGAGGGGGCGCAGATCGCGCGGGAGGTCTACGCGGACGAGAAGCATCCGGATCTGGTCTCCCTCACGAACGTGCTGCTGTCGAAGCCCGCCGCGAGCTGGAAGCTGACCGTGCGCGACAAGGCGACCGGCAAGGTCGTCGGCACCGGGGACGGCGGCGCGGTGCGCGGCGAGCTGAAGGTCGGCTGGCACGGCACCACCAGCACCGGGCAGTACCTGCCCAACGGCTGGTACGACTGGACGCTCTCGGTCGTACCCGCGGACGGCGTCGGCGCGCCGCTGGAGGTGCGCAGCACGGTCCAGCTCCTGCGCGGCAGCGCGGTGCGCCGCGACTACGTGGGCGGCCCTGTCTTCGAGTACCCGGACGGCACCGGCGACCTGCTCACCCTCACCTCCTCGGGCACGCTGACGTTCCAGCAGGGCACGGGCAAGGGCACGTTCTCCAAGAAGGTCAGCGGCGGCGGCTGGCCGGCCGGCATCACTGCGGTGCCCTTCGGCGACCTGAACAAGGACCGCTGCAACGACGTCCTGGTGCGCCTCGCGAGCGGGGCCCTGCGGCTGTACAAGCCGGCCTGCCACACCGCGCTGAAGCCGTCGACGCCGTACACGACGCTCGAGTCCGGCGGCTGGAACCAGTACGACGTCCTGACCTCGCCCGGCGACGTGACGAAGGACGGTCTGCCAGACCTGATCGCCCGCAACGCCGCGACCGGCACGGTCTACCTCTACAAGGGCACGAGCACGGGCAAGCTGTCCGCGCGCGTGAAGCTGTACGCCAACTGGAAGACGTACAAGAAGGTCGTCGGCGTCGGTGACCTGAACGGCGACGGCATCGGTGACCTGCTCGCCCAGGACAAGGCCAACACCCTGTACCGCTACTACGGCACCGGCAAGGGGTCGTTCGGCGCGCGGACGAAGGTGTTCGCGGGCTGGGGCGGGTCGTACAACGTCGTCGTCGGCGCCGGGGACATCACGGGTGACGGCAAGGCGGATCTGGTCGCGCGGGACACCGCGGGCAATCTGTACCGTCAGAACGGCACCGGCAAGGGGTCGTTCGCGGCGCGGGTGAAGATCGGGAGCGGCTGGCAGGGCTACAAGGGCCTTTTCTAGCCAACCCGACGTCTTGATCGGTGCATGTCGATCCCCCGGCGAGGGAATCGCTGGGAGCATGACAGATGACGCCAAGGCGAGTGGGCTGTCGGACGAAGAACGGCTTGCCCAGCTCGGCTATACGCAGGTTCTCGCCCGCCGCATGTCGGCGTTCTCCAACTACGCGGTCTCGTTCACGATCATCTCGGTTCTTTCGGGGTGTCTGACGCTGTATCTGTTCGGCATGAACACCGGCGGCCCCGCCGTGATCACCTGGGGGTGGGTCGCGGTCGGACTGATGACGCTGTTCGTCGGGCTGTCGATGGCCGAGATCTGTTCGGCCTATCCGACCTCGGCGGGGCTGTACTTCTGGGCCCACCGGCTGGCGCCGGCGAGGTCGGCCGCCGCCTGGGCCTGGTTCACGGGGTGGTTCAACGTCCTCGGGCAGGTCGCGGTGACCGCCGGGATCGACTTCGGCGCGGCGTCCTTCCTGGGCGCGTACCTGAACCTGCAGTTCGACTTCACGATCACGCCGGGCCGCACGATCCTGCTCTTCGCCGGGATCCTCGTCCTGCACGGGCTGCTGAACACCTTCGGGGTCCGGATCGTCGCCCTCCTCAACGACATCAGCGTGTGGTGGCACGTGCTGGGCGTCGGGGTGATCGTGGGCGCGCTGGCCTTCGTGCCGGACCACCATCAGTCGGCGTCCTTCGTGTTCACGCACTTCGTGAACAACACCGGATGGGGCAGCGGCGTGTACGTCGTCCTCGTCGGCCTGCTGATGGCGCAGTACACCTTCACCGGGTACGACGCCTCCGCCCATATGACCGAGGAGACGCACGACGCGTCGACGGCGGGCCCGAAGGGCATCGTGCAGTCGATCTGGACCTCGTGGATAGCCGGATTCGTGCTGCTGCTGGGCTTCACCTTCGCCATCCAGTCGTACGACAAGGAGCTGGGCTCGGCGACAGGCGCGCCGCCCGCGCAGATCCTGCTCGACGCGCTGGGGGCGACGGCGGGCAAACTCCTGCTCCTGGTCGTGATCGGCGCGCAGCTCTTCTGCGGGATGGCGTCCGTCACCGCCAACAGCCGCATGATCTACGCGTTTTCGCGCGACGGGGCGCTGCCGTTCTCCCGGGTCTGGCACACCGTGAGCCCGCGCACACGCACGCCGGTCGCGGCGGTGTGGCTGGCGGCGCTGGGCGCGCTCGTGCTGGGGCTGCCGTATCTGATCAATGTGACGGCGTACGCGGCCGTGACGTCGATCGCCGTGATCGGGCTCTACATCGCCTACGTCATCCCGACGCTGCTGCGGCTGCGCAAGGGGGAGGCGTTCGAGCGGGGGCCGTGGCACCTGGGTCGCTGGTCGCGCGCGATCGGCGTGGTCTCGGTCGCCTGGGTCGTCGTGATCACGGTCCTGTTCATGCTGCCGCAGGTCTCGCCGGTCACCTGGGAGACCTTCAACTACGCCCCGGCCGCGGTGCTCGTCGTCCTCGGCTTCGCCGCGGCCTGGTGGCTGGCCTCGGCCCGCCACTGGTTCCTCAACCCCGACCACGCCCGCACGGCCGCCCGCCTGGCGGCGCGCAAGGACGCGCCCGAACCGGTTGATCCATAGGGCTGTTCGCTGTTGGCGTGGCCGGGACGCGGATACCCGATCGGAGTCCCGGCCACGTCCGGCTATGCTCGGGGATGCATCGGCACGGGATCGATACGGGCCGGCGTGTGGACCCTTAGCTCAATTGGCAGAGCAGTGGACTTTTAATCCATTGGTTGTGGGTTCGAGTCCCACAGGGTCTACCGAAAAGCCCCAGGTCAGAGGGAATCTGACCTGGGGCTTCGGTGTGCTTGGGGAGTGTGGGGCCCGATGGCTCAGCCCGCCGTGAGTTCCGGCAGGGGGAGCGTGTGCTGGGTCTGGAGGACCTTGGCACGCAGGTAGCGCACGTTGTGGGCGGTGGTGAAGACGCCCGTCGGGACGCGGTGGGAGACCGTGACGCCGAGGTCGCGCAGCTGCTCGGCCTTGTCCGGGTTGTTGGAGAGCAGGTCCAGGTCGTCGATGCCGAGGGCCTGGAGCATCTGGGCCGCCGCGGTGTAGTCGCGGCCGTCCTCGGGCAGGCCGAGGGCGGCGTTGGCGGCGTACGTGTCGAGGCCCTGGTCCTGGAGTGCGTACGCGTCGAGCTTGTTGTAGAGGCCGATGCCGCGGCCCTCCTGACGGAGGTACAGGAGCACTCCGCCGCGCTCCGCGATCCGCTCCACCGCCTCGCGCAGCTGCGGGCCGCAGTCGCAGCGGGCCGAGCCGAAGACGTCACCGGTCAGGCATTCGGAGTGGAGCCGCACCAGCGGGGTCGCGCCGGGTTTGCCGAGCACGACGGCGAGGTGTTCCTTGTCGTCGGCGAGGCCGTGGAAGGTGACCAACTCCGCGTCGACCGAGTAGCCGTCGCCGAAGCGCAGGGGCACAGTGACGCGGGTGCGCACCGTGGCGGTGGGGAAATCGCGCATGTTGTCTCTCCGGTCCAGCGGGTGTCGTGCGAGTTGTGCCGGTGGTGCTTCAGTTTTGAAGCACTGCCTCGGAGACAGACAGTACACGGTGCTTTAAAGTTCAAGCAACGGCTTTGCTCGATTCTGTGTCGTACGGCTCACGAAGAGTGCTGTCGTACGGTTCACGAGGAACGCCGTCACCGACTACGAGGAACGCCGTCGCCGACTCACGAAGAACGCCGTCGCCACGGCAGATCTTCCCCGCAGGCCCCGGGATTCTCCCCCTGGATGCCGCGGGTGATGGCCCCGCAGATCTCCTCCAGTTGCCCCACCTGCTCGGGGGTCAGCCGGTCGAAGACCGCCGTCTTGACCTGCTCCGCGTGACCCGGCGCCGCCCGCTCCAGGACGGCCATCCCCTCGTCCGTGAGGACCGCGATCTGGGTGCGCTTGTCGCTGTGGCAGCCCTCCCGGCGCACCAGACCGTCGCTCGCCAGCCGGGTCACGCCGTACGTCAGCCGACTGCGGGTGATCTTCAGGGTCTCGGCGAGGTCGGTCATCCGCAGCCGCCGGTCCGGTGCCTCGGACAGCATGGCCAGGATGGAGTAGTAAAGGTGGGGCATGCCGGTCTCGGCCTGGAGCTGCCGGTCGATCGTGTCCTCCAGGAGCGAGGCGGCGGCGGTGTACGCGCGCCAGGCGCGCTGCTCGGCGGGGGAGAGCCAGCGGGTCGTCATGCCGCCAGTCTAGGTATTGTTTAAAACTTGAACCACTAGGAGCCCTGCGCTCGGAGCTGGAGAGTGCGCCCCATGCCCCACCCCTATGTCCTGTTGTCCGCCGCCGTCTCCCTCGACGGCTTCCTGGACGACACCGGCCCCGACCGCCTGCTGCTCTCGGGCCCGGCCGACTTCGACCGGGTCGACGAGGTACGGGCGTCCAGCGACGCGATCCTGATCGGCGCCGGCACCATCCGCGCGGACAACCCCCGGCTGCTGGTCAACTCCGCCGAGCGGCGGGCGGCCCGGGTCGCCGCCGGGCGCCCGGAGTACCCGCTGAAGGTCACCGTCAGCGGCTCCGGCGACCTCGACCCGGACGCCCAGTTCTGGCACACGGGCGGCGAGAAGGTCGTCTACACGACGGACAAGGGCGCCGAGCGCGCCACCGACGCCCTGCGCGGACTGGGCGTCGACGTGGTCCCGACCGGCGCCGAGCTGGACTGGCGCGTCGTGCTCGAACACCTCCACGACGCCCGCGGAGTGCGGCGGCTCATGGTCGAGGGCGGGGGGCGTGTGCACACCCAGCTGATGACACAGGGGCTGGCGGACGAGCTGCAGCTCGCCGTCGCGCCGCTCTTCGTGGGGGAGCCGGACGCGCCACGGCTGTTCGGACCCGGGGGATATCCGCCGGGCCGGATGCGGCTGGTGGAGACACGACCGGTCGGGGACGTCGTCCTCGTCCGCTACGTCCCCACCGCACCCGGGGAAGGCGCCCTCGCCTCCGCCGCGGACCGGCACTGGCTGGGCGTCGCCTGCGAGCTGGCGGCGCTGTGTCCGCCGTCAAAGACCGCGTTCAGCGTGGGGGCGGTGGTGGTGGCGGCCGACGGCACCGAGCTGGCGCGCGGGCACTCGCGGGAGGGCGACGACCCCGTCGTACACGCCGAGGAGGCGGCACTCGCGAAGATCGATCCCGCGGATCCGCGTCTGCGCTCCGCCACCGTGTACAGCAGCCTGGAGCCGTGCGCGCGGCGAGCCTCCCGGCCCGCGCCCTGTGCGCGGCTGATCCTCGACGCGGGGGTACGGCGGGTGGTCACCGCGTGGCGCGAGCCCGACACGTTCGTGACGGAGGCCGACGGAAGCGGTCTGCTCGTGGCCGCGGGGGCGGATGTCGTCGTACTGCCGGAGTTCGAGGAGCGGGCCGTGGCGCCCAATCGTCACCTTCTCGCCGCCGGGTAGGGGCGGCCTCGCGGTCGTCCGCGAAAAGCCTGGTGAACCGGGCCCCGCGGATGGCGTACACTAATTTCAACGACGCGGGGTGGAGCAGCTCGGTAGCTCGCTGGGCTCATAACCCAGAGGTCGCAGGTTCAAATCCTGTCCCCGCTACTGAAGGCCAAGGGCCGGAACTCGGAAACGAGTTCCGGCCCTTGGTTTTTTCCCGTTCACCGTTCCCGTTTTCCTGCCGCCCGGTTTTCCCGTTTGCCGTCCCGCCCCGGTTTTCCCTGCCTACCCGACTTTCTGTAGTCTTCCGCTCACTATGAGTTGTCATTGGTGGCTGGTCCGGCGCGCGCCGGCGCTCGCGCTGCTGCTCGCCGTGTGCGCGCTGTTCCTCGGGGCCTGTCACGACGGTCATGACTTCGTGCCGGACGGCGGGACCGTCGTCGCCCCGGCCGGGCACCACCACGAGCGCGGCGGAGCGGGCGGCGTCCGGTGGTCGGCCTCGGACTGACGCGTCCCCCGGTCGGCCCCTCACCGCTCGCCCCCCGCCCCCGTGCCGGGAAGCCTGGACGGGTGGGGCAGCAGCAAGGAGGCGCGCATCGGGCCGAGGATCCGTACGGCGAGCCGTACGAGAAGCCATGTGACGAGCAGTACGACCGGTCCGGTGGGCGATTGCCCGGGGACCCCGTGCCCGATCCGGGGCTGGGGGACGAGCCGGTGCCCCGCCCGGCCGAGGCGGACCGGAGCCGGATCTCCTGCGCGCGCAGCCTCGTCCGGGTCCTGCCCGCGCTGCTCATCCTGCTCGGCGCGTTCTACGACTACTTCACCCCGATGGCCTTCACCGCGGGCCCCCTCTTCACGGCCGCGCCACTCGTGGCCGCCCCGCTCTTCTCGCTGCGCGGCACCGTGCTCACCGGCGTCACGGCGCTCGTCGCGGTGCTCACGATCCACATCCGGCTCGGCATCGTCTTCAAGGTGGACGCGCTCACGGAGGTCGCCACCGTGGCGACCGTCGGAGTGCTGGCCGTGCTCATCAACATCCTCGTCCGCCGCACCGACGAACGACTCGCCTCGGCCCACCAGATCGCCGAGGCGGCCCAGCGTGCCGTCCTGCCGGAACCCGACCAGCGGATCGGCGGCCTCGACGTCGCGGCGCGCTACGAGGCCGCGCAGGCGGGCGCGTTCATCGGCGGCGACCTGTACGCGGTGCAGGACTCCCCGCACGGCGTACGGCTGGTGGTGGGCGACGTACGCGGGAAGGGCATGGACGCGGTGGCCGCCGTCGCGGTGGTCATCGGGGCGTTCCGGGAGGCGGCCGAGCAGGAGGCCACGCCGGAGGCGGTCGCGCAGCGGCTGGAGCGGGCGCTGGCCCGCGAGGGCACCCGGCGCGAGGGCCTCGACGCCTTCGAGGGGTTCACCACCGCCGTCCTCGCGGAGATCACGCACGAGGGCGGCCTCGTAAGGATCGTCAACCGCGGCCACCCGCCGCCGCTGCTTCTGCACGCGGACGGAACGCTGGTCACGCTCGCCGCCGCGAACCCCGCACTGCCGCTCGGCATGGGCGAGTTGGGCAGCTGGCCGGACCGTGCCGAGGAGACGGAGTTCCCGCACGGGGCCACGCTCCTCTTCCACACGGACGGACTGTCCGAGGCCCGCGACGCGCAGGGGCGCTTCTACGATCCGGCCGCGCGCCTGGCCGGACGGACCTTCCCCGGCCCCGACTCCCTGCTGGCCACCCTTGTGGAGGAGGCCCGACGGCACACGGGCGGCGCCCTGACGGACGACATGGCACTGCTCGCCGTACGGCGACCGTAGCCACGGAAAGGGGCGTTCTTGATCGATGTCACGAGGGGTGATCGGTCGATGCCCCTCCGCATAACGACTGACACACCGTCAAATAACCGCCAGGTAGGGAGGCGCGGCCAACTCGCCCGATTTCCGCCGGTCATGGGCGGTAAGTCCTGGCCAAAAGTGGTTAATGATCAGTACGAACAGCTTGGAATCCGGTACCCGCGTCTATTAACGTTCGATAACGCAGCGCGGTCGTCCCAGCCGTCACAAGAGTCGGCTCCGTGCGCACGCGCCGAATCCCGCGAGGGAACCGGGGAACCACCAACTTGGGGTGAATCGAGCGTCTTTCACGGTGGAGACACCGTGGGTTGACGCGCGTAGGAGACCTTCCTGCTCCGAACCCGTCAGCTAACCCGGTAGGCGAGAAGGAAGGAAAGGAGCACGCCCACGTGGCGTCCAACCGGCCCGCCCAGCCCACTTCGTTCCCGCCGAACGACACCCAGACTTTTGGCTACGCCTACGGCAAGGACGAGGGCCCCTGGGAGGAGTGGAACCCCACCGAGGATTCCATCCGTCCCCTCCGCGGCCGGCACCGCGTCTCCAAGCAGCGCGGCGGGGGACTCGCCCGCAGCTCCACGGTCCTGGGTGTCGGCGTCATCGCCGCCGTCGGCGCGGGCGGCATGGCCACCGCAGCGCCCGGCAAGCCGCCGGTCTCCATCTCGCTGCCCGACCTCTCCTCGGTCACCGAATCGGCCAAGGCGCTGATATCCGACGGCGGTTCCAGCACGCCGAAGGGCTCCGCCACCCCGCTCACCAGCGCCGGTGTGACCAGCGCCGACGCCGCGCAGGGCAACACGGACGCGGGCGAGGCGCTGCGCGCCCGCATCATCCAGCAGGCCGAGTCGCAGCAGGACCAGATCGACAAGGCGGCCCAGGACGCCGCCGAGTCCGCCGCCGCGAAGAAGGCGGTCGCGCTGGCCGCCCAGCAGAAGGACGACGCCGAGGCCAAGGTCGCCGCCGCGAAGAAGAAGGCGGACGAGGACGCCAGGCAGAAGGCCGAGGCCGCGCGCCTCGCCGAGCTCGCCAAGAGCTACTCGCTGCCGACCTCCTCGTACACCCTGACCTCCCGCTTCGGTGACGCCGGTTCCATGTGGTCCTCCGGCTATCACACCGGCCTCGACTTCGCGGCCCCCACCGGCACGCTGATCAAGGCCATCCACAGCGGCACGATCACGGAGGCGGGCTGGGCCGGCTCGTACGGCTACCGCACCATCCTCACCCTCGACGACGGCACGGAGCTGTGGTTCTGCCACCAGTCGTCCATCAGCGTCAGCGTGGGACAGAAGGTGGCCACCGGCGACGTCATCGGGCGCGTGGGCGCGACCGGCAACGTGACCGGGCCGCATCTGCACCTGGAGGTTCACCCGGGTGGCGGCAGCGCGATCGACCCGATGGCGTGGCTGCACAGCAAGGGCCTGAACCCCTGATCGTTCCCGGGGGCCGTGTGCGGAATATGGCAATCCGGTACGGCTGTTGAAATAAGGCATGACTTCTCTACGCAAGCTCGGCTCCTCCGACCTCGAGGTCTTCCCGCTCTCCCTCGGCGGCAACGTCTTCGGCTGGACCGCCGACGAGGCGCAGTCCTTCGCCGTGCTCGACGCGTACACGGCCGGGGGCGGCAACTTCGTCGACACCGCCGACGGCTACTCCGCGTGGATCCCCGGCCACACCGGCGGTGAGTCGGAGACGATCATCGGCAAGTGGTTCGCCGCGCGGGGCAACCGCTCCGACGTCGTCCTCGCCACCAAGGTCAGTACCCACCCCGAGTACAAGGGCCTGTCCCCGGCGAACATCAAGGCCGCCGCCGACGCCTCGCTGCGCCGCCTCGGCACGGACTACATCGACCTCTACTACACCCACTTCGACGACACCTCGGTGCCGGTCGAGGAGATCATCGGCGCGCTGGACGAACTGGTCCGGGCCGGCAAGGTCCGGGAGATCGCCGCCTCCAACATCTCCGCCGAGCGGCTCGCGGAGTCCGTGGAGTTCTCCGACCGCGAGGGCCTCGCGCGCTACGTCGCCCTCCAGCCCCACTACAACCTCGTCTCGCGAGACACCTACGAGGGCCCGCTCCAGGAGGTCGCCTCCCGGACCGGCCTGGCCGCCGTCCCGTACTTCGCGCTCGCGTCCGGCTTCCTCACCGGCAAGTACCGCCCGGGTACGACGGTCGACTCCGCGCGGGCCGAGGGCGCGCGCAAGCACCTCGACACCGAGCGCGGCATCCGCGTCCTGGCCGCCCTCGACGAGGTCGCCGGGGCCCATGACGCCGAGGTCGCCACGGTCGCCCTCGCCTGGCTCGCCGCCCGGCCGACGGTCGCGGCGCCCATCGCCTCCGCACGGACGGTCGAGCAGCTGCCGGCCCTGCTGGCGGTCGCCGACCTGACCCTGACGGACGCGGAGGTGGCCAGGCTGACAGAAGCGTCCGCCTGAGGCCTACGACTGGTAGGGGTTGTACGCGGGGTACGGCGTCGCCGGGGCGGGATACGGGGTCGTCGCACCGGCGGGATACGGGGGCGCGCCGGCGGGGTTCACCTGGCCGGGCACCGGCGCGTAGCCGTAGCCGGGCCACGGCGGCGGTAGCTGCGGCGGCACCGGTACGGCCGGGGCCGCCGCGTGGGCCGCGTACGCGAGGGAGGGGCGGGCGACCTCCCGGCGGCGCCACAGCTCGTGCAGCAACTCCCGCTCCCGTACGACGAAGTCCGCGTTGGCGCGGCCACTGCGCCCCCGGTGCCGCAGAAACGCCAGCGAGGTCGCGTACGCCTCGTACTGCGCGACCGAGCGCGCCGCCGCCCTGCCGAAGTGGTGGGCGGCGTAGTCGCGGGCCAGCCGCCGCGCCCGCATCGAGCCGAGCACGTACGGCTCGGGCGGGGTGAGCCACCCGGCCGCCGCGTACGCCGGAAGTTCGGTCCGTACGGTCTTCAGCTCCCGCTGCCGCGTCCAGATGACGAGGAAGGTGAGCAGACCGAACGCGGGCACCATGAACGCCCCGTACACCGCGTAGAAGCCGTACTCCCCGAAGTTCGACGAGCCGTTCCACATGGAGTGCATGCCCATCGCGAGCAGCAGTCCGGTCAGAGGCAGCAGGACGCGGCGCACATGCTGGCGCTCGGCGGACAGCGCCGCGATGCCGAAGCCGATGCCGGTGAGCACGGTGAACAGGGGATGCGCGAAGGGCGACATCACGACGCGGACGAAGAAGGTGGCGGCGGTGACGGAGGCCAGGCCGCGGTCGCCGTTGAGCTGGTCCGTGCCGAAGGCGGTGCCGAGATAGAGGATGTTCTCGGTGAAGGCGAAGCCGGTCGCGGTGACTCCGGCTATCACGACCCCGTCGACGATCCCCGTGAAGTCCCGGCGGCGGAAGAGGAAGACCAGGAGCACGGCGGCGGCCTTCGCGGACTCCTCCACGATCGGCGCTATGACGGTCGCGCCGAGGGTGTCGGCGCTGGACGGGTCGGCGGTGGCGGTCGCTATCCATCTGGTCGCGAAACTGTTGGCGACGATCGCTATCAGCGCCGCCGCGCAGGCGCCCCACGCGAAGGCGAAGAGCAGGTTGCGCCAGGGGCCGGGCTCCACCCGGTCCAGCCAGCGGAACGCGGCGACGAGGAGCGGCACGGGCAGCACGGCGAGGCCGAGCCCGACCAGGAAGCCCTCGGTGCCGGTCTGTTGGCGGACCAGGGCCAGGATGACGAGGCCGGAGAGCGCGAGCAGGGTGATCAGCGCGCCGTAGCGCACCCACTTCCGCTGCCACCAGTGCGCGTGCCGCAGTGCACCGTCGGCCGGCCCACCGGTGGGACCGCCGGGATACGTCGGGTACGGGGGGAAGGTGGCCACGGCATTGACCCTAACGAGGGAGGGGCGCTGCCCGCGACGGCGCCTGGTGGTGTTCGTCCGCGGGTCTTCAGTCGCCGGATGTGTCCTGGTCTCGGTGCTGTACGCGCCGGAACAGGAGGTCGTTCACCACATGACCCTTCTCCAGTCCCTGACCCTCGAAACGGGTCAGTGGCCGGAAGTCCGGACGCGGCGCGTAACCGCCGTCCGGCCGGGTGTTCTCGAAGTCCGGGTGCGCGCTCAGTACTTCCAGCATCTGTTCGGCGTACGGCTCCCAGTCGGTCGCGCAGTGCACGAGGGCGCCGGGCCTGAGGCGGGTCGCGGCGAGGCTGAGGAACTCCGGCTGGATCAGCCGCCGCTTGTGGTGCCGTTTCTTGGGCCAGGGATCGGGAAAGTACACGCGCAGCCCGCTCAGGGAATCCGGCGTGAGCATCTCCCTGAGCAGAATGATCGCGTCACCGTTGCCCACGCGGATGTTGGTGAGCCCGTTCTGGTCCGCGAGGTTGAGCAGGTTGCCCTGCCCCGGCGTGTGCACGTCGACGGCGAGGATCCCCGTCTCCGGGTCCTCCGCCGCCATCCGCGCGGTGGCCTCGCCCATCCCGAACCCGATCTCCAGCACGACGGGCCGCTCGCCCCCGAACAACTCCGCGAGATCGATCACCCGCTGCCCGTCGATGTCGAGCCCCCACTTGGGCCACAGCCGCTGCAACGCGTCGGCCTGCCCCGTGGTGACCCGGCTGCGCCGCGGCTGGAAACTCCGGATCCGCCGCTCGAAGTGCGATCCGGCGGGGTCGGCCTTCGGACCGTCGGGGAACCGGGGCTCCCCCTTGGCCCGGACATGCCGATGGGGCTCACCTCCGGCGACGGAGCTGGACCGGGGCTCTTCGGGGGAGTCAAAGGAGTCAGACACAGTGAGGACGATTTTACGGCGCCCCCGGGAGCAGCCTGCCGCCCCTACCCGTCCCAGAGGCTCCGCCCCAGACTTTCGAACGCCGGACGGCCGAGGCTTTTGGGGGCGCGGGGAACCGCGCGATCGGCCCCCACCGGCCCGCGGACAAGGACTCACCGGCCCGTCACCCCGTCACGTCCCCGCCAGCACCCCCAGCGCCCGGCGCGCGACCTCCCGCCCGATCGGGAGCGACGCCGTGGCGGCGGGAGACGGTGCGTTCAGGACGTGTACGGTCCGCGGGCCCTCCTCGATGAGGAAGTCGTCCACCAGGGTGCCGTCCCTCAGGACGGCCTGGGCCCGGACACCTGCCGAGGCCGGGACCAGGTCGTCCGGCGTCACCGCCGGCAGCAGCCGCCGCACCGCCCCGGTGAACGCCGCCTTGGACACCGACCGCCGCAGCTCCCCCGCCCCGTACCGCCAGTGCCGCCGCGCCATCCGCCAGGAACCGGGCCACGCCACGGCCACGCCCACCTCACGGGGCCGGACGACCCCCCACCCGTACCCCTCCCGGGCGAGCGCGGGCACCGCGTTGGGCCCGATGTGGACGTCTCCGTCGATCCCCCGGGTGAGGTGCACGCCGAGGAAGGGGAAGGCGGGGTCGGGGACCGGGTAGACCAGGCCGTGGACCAGCTCGGGACGCGCCAGGGAGTAGTACTCCCCGCGGAAGGGGATGATCCGCATGCCGGGTTCGTCCCCGGCCAGGCGTGCGATCTCGTCGCAGTGCAGCCCGGCGCAGTTGACCAGCACTCGTCCCCGCACGACCGCCCCGTCCTCCGTGCGGACGGCGACACCGAGCGCGGGCCGGCGGTCGATGCGGACGACCTGCGCCCCGTACCGGATCTCCGCCCCGGAGGACTCGGCGAGCTGCCGGGCCACGGCGACGAAGTCGCACACCCCCGTCGTCCCGACGTGGATCGCGGCGAGCCCGCGCACCTGCGGCTCGTACTCCGCTATCTGGGCGGGGCCCAGCTCCCGCACCGGAATCCCGTTCTCCCGGCCGCGCTGCACGAGCCCGTGCAGACGGGGCAGCTCCTCCTTCTCCGTGGCGACGATCAGCTTTCCGGTGACGGCGTGCGCGATGTCGTACTCCGCGCAGAACTTCACCATCTCGGCGGCGCCCCGCACGGCGTACCGCGCCTTCAGTGAGCCGGGCCGGTAGTAGATCCCGCTGTGGATCACCCCGCTGTTGCGCCCCGTCTGATGTCGGGCGGGGCCCCGCTCCTTCTCCAGCACCGTCACGCGCGTGCCCGGCGCGGCGCGCGTGATCGCATATGCCGTCGCCAGGCCGACGATCCCGCCGCCGATCACCAGCACATCGCAGTCGTAAGCGACCCGCACCTGTTCCACCTCCCGGCTTCAAGAGTGCACTGCGCCACTGACAATGCCTTCAAACCCAGGAAGTGGGCCGCGCCCCCGAAGGGGCGCGGGGCTGCGGCATTGTGCGGCTCCGCCGCGTGGGCGCGACCGGCCCCGGACAACCCGCAGTCCCAAGATCACGACAACCCGGCAGACGCGAAGGCGCCCGCTCCTAGGCGGGAGCCATCAGCAGCGGCCGTGCCCGCTCCCTCAGCTCCACCACACGCGGTTCGTCGCCGTAGGGCTCCAGACGGTGCAGAAGGTCCTTCACGTACTCCGTCGTGCGCGCGGAGGAAATCCGCCCGGCGACCTCCACCGCCCGTACGCCCTGCTCGCATGCCGCGTCGAGATTGCCCGACTCGAGCTCGGCGACCGCCGACACCACCAGCCGCAGACCGTGGGAGCGTACGAACTCCTCCGTCGGCTTCGACAGTGCCTGCTCGGTGAAGCGGCGCACCTGGCGCGGCGCCTTCAGGTCGCGGTAGCACTCGGCCGCGTCGGCCGCGAAACGGTCGTACGAGTAGAAGCCGAGCCAGCTCGGGTCGTGGTCGCCGTCCCGGGCCCGCTCCAGCCAGCCCTCGGCGGCCTTCAGGGCCCCGCCGGCCGCCTGGGCGTCACCCGCGCGCGCGTGAGCGCGTGCCTCGACGAGACGGAAGAAGCTCATGGTGCGGGCGGTGGCGAGCCCCCGGTTGCGCTCCAGGGCTGCCTGGGCGAGGTCGACGCCCTCGTCGCCGAAGCCGCGGTAGGTCGCCTGGAGGGACATGGAGGCCAGTACATAGCCGCCCAGAGGGACGTCGGCGGCGGCTCGGGCCAGGCGCAGGGCCTGGATGTAGTAGCGCTGGGCGGCCTCCTGCTGGCCCGTGTCGAAGGCCATCCAGCCCGCCAGGCGGGTCAGCTCGGCACTCGCCCCGAACAGGGCTCTGCCCACTTCGTCGGAGTAGGCGCCGAGCAACAGCGGTGCCGCCTCGACCCGCAGACATTCCGGCACCATCGACGAACGCCAGTCGCCACCTCCGTACTTGGAGTCCCAGCGCCTGGCGTCCTCTGCTGCCTCGCGGAGCTTCTGCACATCGCTGTGGCCGACTTTCAGTGGTGCCCCGGAGCCCTCGGAAGGGTTCACGTCCCGCGCCACCGAACTGTCGGCCGGGGTTATCAGCCACCGTGAGGCGGGAGTCGCGTAAGCGCTCACTGCGAAGGATCCCGCCAGGGACTGCCAGATGCCGCCGCTGCCGGCCCGGCGGCCGGCGAGGTCGAGGCGGTACAGCTCGGTGGCGGACCGCACCGCCTGCCCGACGTCACGGGGGAAGGCGAGGCCCACTTCGGGCGCGGGATCCGCGTCCGCCAGGCCGATCTCGTGGAGCGGCACCGGGCGGCCGAGCTTCTGACCGATGGCGGCCGCGATGAGATGCGGCGCCGCACCCTGCGGCACCATTCCCTTCGACACCCAGCGCGCCACCGACGTCTTGTCGTAGCGAAGAGTCAACCCGCGTTGAGCGCCAAGATCGTTGACGCGCCGCGCGAGTCCTGCATTGCTGATTCCCGCGAGGGCGAGAACGGCGCCGAGTTTTTCGTTCGGCCCGCGTTGCTCCCTGGACATGCGCCACCCCTCGACACAGACGGCTGCCGCGCTGGCATAACCATGCGGCATTCGTAAACCCAGCGTAGTTCGCCGCATCCCAAGCGTTAAGGGGCGTTGTTCCGGATGGCGGGATTGTGGTCCGTACGGAAGTACGGACGGTTGCATCGTGCTCCCGCTGTGTGGCTGTGCGCCCGTCCGTGCGCTCTTCTCCGGCCATCGGGGGAGCGCTTCCATGGATCGTGCGTGGGTCGGCCCGCTGTACTGGATCCAGTGGGCTGGGGGACACCGCCGCCTACATCCCCGCGGGCGGCGGACCGGTCCGGGAGGCGAACTCCGCCTCCCGGACTGTGCGTTGTCGGAGCGATGCGCAGGGGCCTGCACGGAGCGTGTGCACGCCTGTCCGCCCGCAGCCGATTTGGCCGAAAATCGACGGTGGCCTTTGCGGGCAAATAGCGCTCCTACCACGTCACTTGAGGGCGCATGAGGTGCTTTCGGGGAGCGTACCGGGGGCGCATTCGCGTCGCCGATCCACCCCCGCCCACTCGTCGTTCCCGGTGAATCCCTCGTGATCACCTTGCCTCGGGCGGGTGTTCGCATCTGCTTCGGATCGGCTTTGCAGCGGCCTCCCAACGGCGCGAACGTATTCGCGGGGGCGCATTCCAGGGGGCGCAAGCCGCCCCAGGGGCCCTCCCGTACGCGGTCTTCGTGGCAGCATGGAGCCGAGTTCGTACGGTGCACTGGTTGTCCACAGCCTGTGGAGGCGTCGATGCGGTGGTTGGTGGGGTGGAGCAGTACCGCCGCCAGAGCGCCCGAGATCGGCATGGCGGGCGCCACCGGAAGTGACGGCGAGACCGTGCACCCGGTGGGCTCCCAACTCCTGTGGGGCGACCCCGATCCGCTCTGGGCGGTCGGCGACTGGCGCCCCGACGAGGTCCGCGTCATCAAGGCCGACGCGCAGAACCGGATCGCCGTCCTCGGCACCTGCGGGGCGAGCGACGAGCAACTCAAGGTCGGCCTCTTCGCCGCGCGCGGCGGCGCACTGCGCCACCTCACCGCCTGGTCCGGCAGCTACACCGCCGTCGTCCAGGTCGGCCGCCGCACCACCGTCGCGGGCGACCTCGCGGGCGCGCGGCCCGTCTTCCACACCCCCTGGGCGGGCGGTACGGCCTACGCGACCGCCGCCCTGCCGCTGGCCGACCTCATCGAGGCCAACCTCGACTTCGGGCACCTGGCGGCCCTGCTCGCCGCCCCCGACGTACCGGCCGCGGTCCACGACTCGACCCCGTACGAAGGCGTACGACGCATTCCGCCGGGGCACGCGCTGATCATGCGCGCGGGTGCCCGCGAGGTCGCCGGCTACGAGCCCGTCGCCTCCCTCGCCGTCGCCGCGCCCACCGCGGACCCCGACAGCGCGGTGGACGGCGTCCGGGACGCCCTGGTGGAGGCCGTACGCGCGCGCCTCGCCGCTCCCCGGCACGTACCCGGGACCGACATCGACCCCGGGCCCGTACCTGGGATGGGGCCCGCGGAGCGGCGCGCGGCACGCGGGATGCCCGTACCGGGAATCGGCGCCGACCTCTCCGGAGGGCCCGCCTCCGGGACGCTGGCCCTGCTCGCGGCGGGGCTGCCGGGGGCGCCCGGCACGGTCCTCGGGCACGGCACGGGCGCCGGTGAGCGGCTCCTCGCCGTCACCTTCAACGACCTCGCCGTGCGCGGACGGGAGGCCGAGGTGGAGCGGGCCGGGACGCTCGCCGCGAACCCCCGGCTGCACCACGTGGTCGTCGCCGGGGGCGAGGAGACGCTTCCGTACGCCGACCTGGAGGGGCCGCTGACGGACGAGCCGGGGCCGTCGCTGGTGACGGCGGCGCGGCACCGTGCGCGGCTGTCCTCCGGCAGCGCGGACCACTTCACGGGGTACGGGGCCCGGCAGGTCCTGGACGCGCACCCCGCGCGGCTGGCCGACCTGCTGATGGACCGCAAGAGACGCCATCTGGTCCGGCCCGTCGCCGCGTTGGCGAAGGCGGACGGGTCCGTCATGGTTCCCGCGCGCGTGTACGGCGCCGCGCGCAAGCTCGCCCGTACGCCGTACCGGACCGGCGTCGACGTTCTCGCCGACCGGCTGCTGCACCGGCGCTTCGACGAACCGGGCGGCGCGGTGGGTGCGTCACTCGCTGCGCTCACCTGGGCCAGGCCTGGTCCCGCGGCGCGTTGGCTGACCGGTGAGGCGCTGGCTGAAGTATCGGTTCGCCTACAAGGAGCCGCAGGTCGGACCGGGGTGGTCGGTCCCGGGCAGCGGCCCGGTGACTTCCGCGCCCGGGCGGCGCTCGCCCGCCACGCCGCCGATCTTCGCGTCCTGGAGCAGGCCGCCGAGATCCGCTTCCAGCGGCTGCACGCGCCGTTCCTGGACAACCAGGTCGTCCGCGCGTGCCGGGAGTTGCCGGAGGCGCTGCGGGTCCAGCCCGGGGCGCGCGCCGCGATCCTCCGGACCGTCCTGGAGGGCGCCGGGGTGGCCGAACTGCCGCCCGGCTGGGGCGCGCCGTCGCACGCGTCCTCGGCGGCGGCCGCGCGGACGGGGTTGCGGGTGGCCGCGGATTCCCTGATCGCCTTGTTCGACACTCCTCTGCTGGCGCAGGCGGGGCTCGTCGAGGCACGGGTCGTCCGCAAGGCGCTGCGGGCGGCCGCGGCGGGGGAACCGCTGCCGCTGGACGGGCTGGCGGATCTGGTCTCCCTGGAACTGTGGCTGCGCCGTCTGCTGGCCCGCCGCGGCACCTGCTGGACGGGCACGCCCGCCCGCCAACGGGCCGTACCCGCGGGGATCGTGCCGCAGGGGCGGGCGTTGGGGGCGGGGGCCGGGGGGCGGGGCTAGCGGCCGGCCGGCCGGCTCTGGGTCGTCGTTGGGTCGGGGCCGTGCCGGCACGTCGAGCCCGTCGCCGCCGGATCAGGCCTTGCCCTACAGGGAGCCGCTTCCAGACCCGAACGTAAGCGACGGGCTTACGACGCACCGGCACGGCCCCTTCCGCGCGCGGACGACTGCGGGCCGGTGGGGGCCGGGGGCGCAGCCCCGGCCCAGGGGCGCGGGGAACTGCGCGATCGGCCCCCACCGGTCCGCAGCCGACGAACCCACCTGGGGGTCTGGGGGCGGAGCCCCCAGTGGGGTCGAAGGGGCGGAGCCCCTGGGGATGGGACGGGTAGGGGCGGCGGGGGCGGAGAAACCGGGCGTGGGACGGAGTGGAGGCCCGCCGGGGAAAGCCTCGGCTCTGCGCACCGGGCGAGGTGAGAATGGGCGGGTGCGGTACAGAATCCTGGGGGTCGCCCAGGCGGAGGATGAACAGGGTGCCCCGGTCGCGCTGGGCGGCCCCCGGGTACGCGCCCTGCTCACGGCGCTCGCCCGACGAACGGACCGCACGACCACCCCTCAGACCCTGATCGACGAGGTATGGGCGGACGACCCCCCACTGGACGCCCCGGCGGCGTTGCAGGCCCTGGTCGGCCGCCTGCGCCGAGCGATCGGCAAGGACGCGGTCGCCTCGGAGACGGGCGGCTACCGGTTGCGGGCCACCAAGGACGACGTGGACCTGTTCGTCTTCGAGCGGCAGGTACGGGACGGCAAGGCCGCCCTCGATCGCGGCGACGCGTCCACGGCCGCCCACACCCTGCGGGACGCCCTCGCCCTGTGGCACGGCCCGGCCCTCGCGGACCTCCCCGACCGAGACGCCGCCACCCGCTGGGACGCGCTCCGCCTGCAGGCGACGCGCACCCGCCTCGACGCGGACCTGCGACTGGGCCGCGCCCCCGACGTCGTACCGGAGTTGAAGGAGCTGACAACCGCCCACCCGTACGACGAGGCCCTGCACGTCCTGCTCATCCGCGCCCTGCGCGACGCGGGCCGGGGAGCGGACGCGCTGGCCGCGTACGAAGGGGTGCGCCGCGCCCTCCAGGAGGGCCTGGGTGCGGATCCCGGCCGGGAACTGCGGAGGCTGCACACGGAGTTGCTCGACCCGGCGGGAGCTGGCGGGCCGGGGCCCATACCCGTGGACGCCGACCATCGCGTACGGCGGGAAGGGGACGGGGCGGGGGCGGGCACAGGGCGAGGGCGGCGCGTCGACATCGGCTCCTTCGACGAGCGACCGACTCCGCATCCGGCCGAGGACGGACACCTCCCCGGCCCCGACCCCCGCCTGGACCCCGAGCGCACCGGCAACCTCCGTCCCCGCCTGAACTCCTTCGTCGGGCGGGAACCCGAACTCGACGCGATCCGTTCGGATGTGCAGAGGGCACGCCTGGTCACGCTGACCGGACCGGGCGGTTCGGGAAAGACCCGCCTCGCCGAGGAAGCCGCCGCCGGGCTCCCGCAGGCCTGGCTGGTCGAGCTGGCCCCGCTCGACCGGCCCGAGGCGGTCCCGGGCGCGGTGGTCAGCGCCCTCGGTCTGCGCGAGACCGTGCTGATGACCCACGAGATGGCGATGGTCGGCCAGGACGACCCGCTCGGCCTGCTCGTCGAGTACTGCGCCCCGCGCAGCCAGCTCCTGATCCTTGACAACTGCGAGCACGTCATCGGCGCGGCCGCCGAGCTCGCCGAGACCCTGCTCACCCGCTGCCCGGGACTCACCATCCTCGCCACCAGTCGTGAACCCCTCGGCGTCCCCGGCGAGTTGGTGCGCCCGGTCGAGCCCCTGCCGCCCGACCCCGCGCGCCGGCTGTTCATGGAGCGCGCGGCGGCCGTACGTCCCGACGCCGGCGCCGCGCTCCACGACTCCGAGGCGGTGGACGAGATCTGCCGGCGGCTCGACGGCCTGCCCCTGGCCATCGAGCTGGCCGCCGCGCGCCTGCGGCTGCTGACACCCCGCCAGATCGCCGACCGGCTCGACGACCGCTTCCGGCTGCTCACCTCCGGCAGCCGCACGGCGCTGCCCCGCCAGCAGACCCTGCGCGCGGTCGTCGACTGGTCCTGGGACCTGCTCGACGAACGGGAGCGGGCCGTGCTGTGCGAGGCGTCCGTCTTCGCGGGCGGCTGGGACCTCACGGCCGCCGAAGCCGTCTGCACCGGTGCCCTCACCGGTTCCGTCACTGGTTCCCTCGCCGGTCCGGTCGCCGGTGGCGTGGCCGATCTTGTCGGGGCGCTCGTCGACAAGTCACTGATCGTCGCGACCCCGTCCGCCCCGTACGAGGAGGACGGTGGCGGCGGCATGCGGTACCGCATGCTGGAGACGATCCACGAGTACGCCACCGAGCGCGCCGCCGAAGTCCCCGAGCTGCGCGCCGCGGCCGAGCGGCGCCACCGCGCGTGGGCGCGTGACCTCGTCGAGGAGGCCGAGCCACTGCTGCGCTCCGCCGCGCAGCTGCCCTGGATCCACCGCCTGGAGACCGAGCTCGACAACATCCGGGCGGCGCTGCACCGCGCGATCGTCGCCGGTGCGGAGGAGGACACCGGTGCGATCGTCCTCGCCATGGGCTGGTTCTGGTGGCTGCGCAACTTCCGCCGCGAGGGTGGGGAATGGACGGACCGCCTGCTGCGGCTGGGCGCGGCGCTCGACGCGAGGCGCGTCGTGTCCGAGGAGAACCGGGCGCACGGCGGGGAGGGCGGTGACGGTGGTGGCGGTGGTGACGGGTGCGAGGGCCGTGGCGGTGGCGGCGACCTCTTCGCCGACCTGGACCGGTTCGACCCACTGGCCGCTTTCCTCGACGCCCCGGACCACGAGGAGTCCCATGCGCTGCACGGCATGCGGATGCGGGCGCGCATGCTGCACCTGTTCATGCTGGTGGACACCGATCCGGTGGACGCAGGGGAGTACCCGTGGATCCCGGAGTACATCCTGCGGGTGCGGGACTTCTTCGAGAAGGGCGGTCCGGACGCGGCGACCATGCCGGGCATCGTCTGGCCGATGACCGCCTTCTTCCTGAGCGGTTGGCACGACGTGCGTCCGTCGATGGACGCGGCCCTCGCCAACTGCCGTGCGTACGGCGGTGAGTGGGAGATCGGCGTCACCCTGATGTTCCGTACGCACATGGTCGTCGACGCCCCGGGCGGCATGCCGGGCGTGGACGACGACCTCGCGGAGCTACGGGTGCTCAGCCGGCGGGTGGGCGACCGCTGGGTGCGCGCCCAGGTGTGCAGCGCCGCGGGGGAGGCGGCCATGGCGCGCGGTTTCTACGGCGAGGCCAAGGGCGAGTACGAGGAGGCACTGCGGCTGGCCTTCGAGGTCGGCGCGTACGCCGAGACGCCCTTCCTCATGGCGCGGCTGGCCGAGCTCGCCTACCGCGCGGGCGAGCGCTCGCAGGCGCTGGCCGCACTGGACGAGGCGAACGCCGCGGCCGAGCGGTACAGCGTCACGGACTCCGGCGCCTTCGTCCGTCTGCTCCGCGCCCAGCTGGCCCTGGACGACGGCGAGGTCGCCGCCGCGCGTGAACAGTGGGAGCAGGCGTGCGAGATGACCGCCCGCGGCACCCCGCCGCCGCAGTTCATGGCGGCGCTGAACTGGGTCGAGGCACTCGTGACGGCCGCCGAGTCCGGCCCGGAGCCCGGCCTGCGCAAGATGGTCGACGCGTTGGCCGGGGCGGTGACGGGGCGGTGCGCCGACGTGGTGACGGCGAGCCTCGTCGAGAGTGCGGCGGGCTTGTTGTCCGAGCTCGGCGACCATCCCCGAGCGGCCCGTCTGCTCGCCGCCGGTACCTCCTGGCGCGGCGGTCACCCCCGTCCCACCCAGGAGCGCACCGGCGCCGAGCGCACGGAGACCGCCGCGCGTGCCGCTCTCGGTCCCGTCCGTCATGAGTCCGAGCAGACGACGGGGGCGGGCTTCACCCAGGCCGACGCCCTGCGGGAGCTCGCGGAGGCGCTGAAGGAGTACGAGTAAGGAGTACGAGCAAGGAGCGCGGGTCGGGGCGAGGGAGTAGTTCACCTCACTGGCACTGGAACTTGGACTCCGCCCAGTCCACCAGAGCCGCCGCGTCGAATCTCGTGTGCGGTTCGACGGCCAGCCGAACCGTTTCGCGGCCGGTGAGGTTCACATGCACGGGGATCGCGGGTTCGCCGCCCTTGACCAGTGGCGACTGCCACAGGCGCGCTCCGTCGGCGTACACGGAGAAGTTCACCTGGCCGAGGCCCAGCGTCAGGTCGTCCACGCCGACCAGCGCGTCGTACGCCGAGCAGCTGCGGTTGAGGTCGATGGTGACCGAGGACTCGCCGTGCACGGTCACGCCGTGGGTGTACCGCTGACCCGCGATCGAGACTCCCCACCGCTGCCACACCCAACTGCTCTCGCCGAGCCGCATCTCGGGCTTGGTGTGGTCACCGGTGACGCCGTACTTCAACTCGTTCCACTGGTAGACGACCGGTGCGGGAGGCGGTGGCGGGGTGGGCGTCGGAGTGGGGGCCGGTGCGGGGGTGGGTGTAGGGGTGGGCTTCGGCTTCGCCTGCGTCGGGGTGGGTGCGGGTGTGGGTGACGGCTTGGGTGTGGGCTTCGGGGTGGGCCGGGGAGTCGGGGTCGGGCTGGGCTTCGGTGCGGAGGCCACCACCGGGGCCCCCGGCGCGGGCTTCTTCGACGGAGTCGGCGTCGCCGTCGGCTGTGGCTGTGGCGCTTCGACCCCCGGCGAGGTGGCCGGCTGCTTGGCCTCGGGCTTCTTGGCCGGGCTGCCATTGCCGACGAGGGCGAGTGCCACCGCCGCCGCTGCCACCGCGACGACTCCCGCCGCGATACCGGCCTTGACCGGCGCGCCGAGCCCCTCCGAGGCGGCCGCGGCGCCCCTGGCGCCCGCCCCGCCCGAGCCGCTGCCGGCCGCCCCGGCCGCGCCCGCGACACCGTCCGCCGGGCCCTGGCCACCCTGTCCAGCGAGCGTCCCGACGGCCCCGTCGGTAACGACGACCTCGGCGCCATGTCGTCCTGGG
>NZ_JAGXJM010000524.1:0-243 GCF_019091445.1 Streptomyces sp. GbtcB7 | reverse complement strand
AGGCCCGTGCCGGCGCCGCGGGTCACGACCGGCGTGCCCGTGGCGGATGCGATCCGCATCGTGGTCTGCACGTCCGCGACGGATGCCGCCCGCACGGGCGCGAGCGGTCGTCCCGACGCGCGGTGTCCCGACTTGTCGGCGCGGGCGCCTTCGAGGGCGGCCTCGCTCGTGTCGACGCGCCCGCCGAGCGCGTCGCGGAGGCGGTCGACGACGTCGGTCACGACAGCCGTCGACGACCCGCCA
>NZ_JAGXJM010000523.1:0-243 GCF_019091445.1 Streptomyces sp. GbtcB7 | reverse complement strand
GGCGATACCGGCCGTACGAGAACCGGCCGTACGAGTACCGGCCGTACGAGAACCGGGGATGCCGGGGACGTCGGGGATACGAGAAGGGTCCCGCGGTGCAGCGAGGCCCTTCAGGTGCGGCGGAAGCCGGCGCGCGGTGCGGTCAGCGCGCGCGCTTCGTGAGGCGCTCCACGTCCAGCAGGAAGCCCGCGCGGGCCTCCAGGCGGTGCCAGCCGCGGCCCGCGGAGTCGGCGAGCGCGTGGG
>NZ_JAGXJM010000522.1:0-243 GCF_019091445.1 Streptomyces sp. GbtcB7 | reverse complement strand
GTCCGACCGCATGGGGTGTCACCCGGGTCGACCCGACGACCGGGTGTGCGTGAACAGGGTCGTGACATCTACCCACGGATCAGCGTCGTGACATCGGCCCACGCCTCCTGGCCGAAGCCCTCGCCGTACACGACCGACCACGGGCGGGTCGACCCGTCCATAGGGCGGGCCCCGTCCGCACTCCCCGGTGCCGAGGGGCGCACCCGGTCGTCTCGGCTCGGGGTCGCGGTGCGGTCGCGGGTC
>NZ_JAGXJM010000521.1:0-243 GCF_019091445.1 Streptomyces sp. GbtcB7 | reverse complement strand
GCCGCCGCGCGGGGAGGCGGCCATCAGGGCGGGGACGGCGACCAACGAGACCCCGTCCCCGCCCCCCAGGCCGCCAAAGCCGGTGCGGGCGGCGGAGACGCCGAGGTACTGGGCGGGGCCGGGGTGACCGCCGTCCGTGGTGGCCGGGGCGGGGGGGGCGGGAGAGGGCGGGGGCGCCAGGGCCCCCGCCTGGTTGGGGGGGCGGGGCGGCTGGGCGGGGGGCGCGGCCTCCCGCCCGGCGGG
>NZ_JAGXJM010000520.1:0-243 GCF_019091445.1 Streptomyces sp. GbtcB7 | reverse complement strand
CTTCGTGGTGATCGCCTCGGGTACGGGCAAGATCACCGCCGGCCCGCACGCCCACGCGCGTGGTTCGGGCATCGACGCCTCCGCCTTCGCGGACGTCATCCCGAAGGTCACGGGGGTCCTGGGGCGCTCGGCCCGGGACGGCGTGGTCGGGCCCCACCAGATGCAGCAACTCATCCGCCGCACGCGGGGCAAGGGGGTCTCGGACACCTACCGCCGCCGCCCGATGTTCCTGCCGGTCGTCGT
>NZ_JAGXJM010000519.1:0-243 GCF_019091445.1 Streptomyces sp. GbtcB7 | reverse complement strand
GAAAGCAACGCCCGCTCGGTATCCCGGTCATGCGCGACCGGGTAATCCAGGCACGCGTGAAGAATGCGCTGGAACCTGAGTGGGACGCCCGGTTCGAATCACGCTCCTACGGATTCCGGCCAGGCCGCGGTTGCCACGACGCCATCCAGGCGATCTTCAGCACCGCGAAGGGCAAGGCGGCCAGGCGTCAGTGAGTACTCGTCGCCGACCTGGCCGCACCGTTCGACCGCATCGACCACGACC
>NZ_JAGXJM010000518.1:0-243 GCF_019091445.1 Streptomyces sp. GbtcB7 | reverse complement strand
ACTGGCCGTGGTGCAGGGGGGGAACGGGGGGACGGGCCAGGCGGACCCGGCCCGGCCCGGCCGGCCGGGGATGGCCCTGGAGCCCCCCGCCGCGGCCGTGGCGGGGCTGGCGTCGACGGCGGCCGTGGTGCAGGTGAACGCGCAGCTGGCCGGTTAGCCGTCGGCGCGGGATGGGGCTAGCGGGAACGGGGTGACGAGGTGGCGGAGCGGGGGGGCGAGGGCCGCCAGCCGGGGGTGGACGAC
>NZ_JAGXJM010000517.1:0-243 GCF_019091445.1 Streptomyces sp. GbtcB7 | reverse complement strand
CCCTCACGACGCCGAGACCCCGGCCGTGGGGCCCCCCGACGGGCCCTCCGGGGGCCCGTGACCCCCTGAAGGGCGTGACCAGCAAACAGCCCCGCAACCCCGTCGGCGGCCATGTCCCCGGGGCCGGCGGCCTCAGCTCCGTCGGCCTGACCTACGCACGCGAGGTGGGCGCCGGGCCCGTCCAGGTCTTCGCCGCCAACCCGCGCGGGGGGGCCGCGCCCCGCCGCCGGCCCCGCCCGGGCG
>NZ_JAGXJM010000516.1:0-243 GCF_019091445.1 Streptomyces sp. GbtcB7 | reverse complement strand
GGCGCGCGCGGTGTCGGCGTAGGCGGCGTCGAAGGCGACCGATGAATAGTCTGTGACGAAGACGCGACTCGATGTCAGCAACTGCTGCACGTTCTCGCGCGCGTAACTGGTCATGCGCACGTGCGGGGGTATCAGCTCCGTCGGGAAATGCGCCCCGATGTTCGGGTGCGGCAGGAAGACGATCTCCCCGCCCATGCTCTCCGCAGCTTCGCGCAGTCTTTCATCGCCGAGAAGAGCGGCGAT
>NZ_JAGXJM010000515.1:0-244 GCF_019091445.1 Streptomyces sp. GbtcB7 | reverse complement strand
CTGCTCGGCATACCGGTCACGGTGCGCCTCTGAACGACGACGGGCGCCTTCGGCTGCCCGCTCGGGATGCCGCTGCTTGTAGCGCGCCTGATACTCACGAACCTTCTCGGGATGCTCCTGCCGAAATCGCCGGCTGCGTTCTCGCTGTTCGTCGCGGTGCTCGGCATACCAACGCCGACCGCGCTCACGGCGAGCCGCTGCCGCGCGCTTCCGCTTCTCGTGCCGCTGGGCAGAAAGCCTCTTG
>NZ_JAGXJM010000052.1:0-63213 GCF_019091445.1 Streptomyces sp. GbtcB7 | reverse complement strand
AGGCCGCGAGCCTCTCCGGATCGTGGCAGTCAACGGCCAACTCGGTGAACCTACTTGTCATGACTCTCCCAGATAGTACGGATGGGGCTCAGAGTATGCCGCCCGTCCGACAGATCCGAGATCTTCCTGACTAGGGACATCAGACAGGCTTGACCCGGCATCAGATACGCGAGAAGCCCCTGGCAGGAACAGGTCTGCGAAGAACAGGTCCCGGGTACCGAGAGGCTTCACGCATTGACCAGTATCACCTAGATGATCAATTCCAAGGGGTCAGTGATCGTACGGAGTGAGCGAGCGGAGGGTGTCTTGTCCGGTGCGGTCGTTGTGCCAGATCGCGGCGGTGAGCGCGAGTATTCGCTGCGTGACGCGGGTGAGGACACCGCGGGGTGTGCGTCCCCGGTGTCGTTCGAGGTCGAGCTGCCCCTTGAAGGTCTCGTTGATCGACTCGATTACCTGCCGTAACGGCTTGAACAGGGATCCGCCGGGCCGCTGTGGTTCGCGCTTGCGGGTGGGGCGTAGCAACTCGATTCTCCTGGGCGAGTTCGCGTTCGAAGTCGCGGCCGAAGTAGTTCTTGTCTGCGATCAATGTCTGGCCGGGGCGGGCGGCGAGGAGGTGGGGTTCGTCCGCGAACAGGCCCTGCAGGGTTTCGCGTTCGTCGGCCTTGGCTCCGGTCAGGGCGAAGGCGACTGGCAGGCCCTGGAGGGTGCAGACCAGGTGCGGGCGCAGGCCCCAGAAAAAGCGGCTGTGGTTGGCGCAGTAGCCGTATTCGGCCTATCCGGCCAGGTCGGAGCGTTTGGCGGTCTCGCGGGAGCGGCCACATTCGAGCGGGGTGGAATCCACGACCCATACGTCGTCGCTCCACACCGAGGTGCTGGTGGCCAGTATCCGGGAGACCCTGCGCAGGAGTTCGGCGGCCCTGCGTAGCCGCTTGTTGTAGCCGGACTGCTGGGGCAGGTATGGGAAGAGGTGGCGCAGATGGGCGCGGGCGTGCCGCAGTCATCGGGCCTCGGAGGTAAAGCCGAGCATGGCCTGCATCATCGCCGGGGTGACCAGCTCGGCATCTGTGAGCTGCGGCGCGATCCCCACGGCCGGCCGCCACGGCGCCAGATCCGGACACTCCCTCAGCAGGTCGTCGGTCGTCGCATAGAGTGCCGTCGCGAGGGTGTCCAGGTTGTTCGTCACAAAACAATCCTGGACGCCCTCGTTCTCGTCTCCGCAGGCACCCTTGAAATTGATCATCTACTGAGTCCTACCACTCACCGGTACACCAGAAAGGATCGCGGCATGTCCAGCGACCGCCTCATGCGCATCCACAGCGCCGAGTTCCAGGCCATGGCCGAGAGGGTCCTGCGGGTCACCGAGCTCACCTCCCGCCTGAACGTCCTGCCTTTCGAGGACGAAGCGGGCAAGGCTGAACTGTTCGAACAGATCCTCGGCAAGTCACTGCCACCGAGAGTCACGATCTATCCGCCCTTCTACACGGACCACGGCCTCCACCTCGACCTCGCCGAGCGCGTGTTCATCAACCAGAACTGCACGTTCCTGGACTACGCCGGCATCCGGCTCGGCGAGCGCGTGATGATCGGCCCGAAGGTCACGTTCATCACCAGCGGCCACCCGGTTGATCCCGAGGAGCGGCGGCTGTACCTCACCGGCGCACCCATCGACGTCGCGGAGAACGTGTGGATCGGTGCCGGTGCCACAATCCTGCCCGGCGTCAGCATTGGCCGTGATGCCGTGGTCGCCGCTGGCGCGGTCGTGGCCGATGACGTTCCGCCGGCAAGCCTGGTGACCAGTAGTAAGGCATCCGTGCACCGACGGTGGTGACGACCTCTCCGGGGCCAGGCCGAGCCCCGGCTACGGCAGCATCAGCCCCAATGGAAGCCTGGCGCCCCGCCCCGAGGCAACTGGATCCAGTCCAGCGGGCAAGACGCCCTGCGCTCGCTCAACCCAGACGATCACTGACCCCTTGGAATTGATCATCTAGGGGGACCGTGTCGCTGTGGGTGAGCAGCGGCGCGGCCTCACACATCGACGAGTGTGAAGCGCTGAGAGTCAGACCCGTCGCAAGCATCGCCCTCGATCCTGGCACCGTCGCTGACGCCCGTCACGGTCCAGCAGAGCCCCATGGACAACGACCTGAACCCGATGCCCGGCCGACCGTACTCGGCGAAGTACGTGAAGCGCTGATGAAAGGAACCCTCCCTGCACTCCTGCTGAATGATCGGCCAAGTGATCCCGTTACCCCCGGATGCGCCGTAGATAGTCAGGCACTTGTCCGCGAACGTCCTGATCTCGTGGGTCGGGTTCGCGACGCCATCGTTCATGCTCTTGAAGCGCTGGGCGGGAAGATTCTGGCACCGGTTCTGTTCAAGCGAAGCGCCGTCGCTGGTGCTCTGGTTCCTGATGGTCAGGCACTTGCCCGTGGACGTCTTGATCTGAACGAGGTGGTAAGCCGGGGACGCCTGCGCGGGCTGCGCTACTCCGATCATGGAGGCAAGGACGGCCGCTGCGCTGGCTACAGCTGCTGTCGGCCGTCGCAGGAACCTCATCATGGTGCCGATCACGTGGCCTCTTCTCCTTCGTGGGACGCGCCAGCTCGCAACGCTCGCCGCTGGTCAGCACCGCTCAGGCTTCCCTGTCGATGGCATGAGGAAAGGGCAGACCAACCGGTGTGGCCGATACCCAGCGCACCTGCCACCCCTGCGGGTGAACTGGACTGATCGGTTCCGGCCACGCGCCCACACATCAAGGAGACACGCCCTAGGCGCCCCGCTGCCCCCGCCCCGGCATCTTCGCCGCCGTCTTCTTCTTCGCCGTCTTCTTCTTCGCCGTCTTCTTCTTCGCCGTCTTCTTCTTCGCCGTCTTCTTCTTCGCCGTCTTCTTGGCGGGCGCCTTCGTCGCCGTCTTCCTGGTCGTGGCCGTCTTCTTCGGCATCTCGTGGACCTCGGCATCGCCGGCGTCCTCGCCGCGTACGGCCTGAGCCTTGCGGACGCTCTCCTGCAGGGCGGCCATCAGGTCGACGACCTTGCCGCCCGGCTCCTCGGCCTCGGTGCTCGGCTTGGGCGGCTGTCGGCCCTCGGCCTTCGCCTCGATGACCGCCTCGAGTGCCTTCCGGTACTCGTCCCGCTAGCCGGAGATGTCGTCCGTCGTCATCGAGTCGACCAGCAGCAGGGCCTCGTCGATCTCGGAGTCCGTGACCTTGGCTTCCTTCGGCGCGAGCTCGGAGGGGTCGCGCACTCGTCCCACTTGAGTACGTGCGCGACCAGTGCCCCGTCCCTCACCCGCAGCAGCACTAGGCGCTCCCGCCCGTGCCACGCCAGCTTCGCGACGGCCACCTTCGTGTTGCGAGTCAGCGCCCGGGCGATCAACACGTAGGGCTTCGCCGCGACGGGGCCGTCGTACTGCAGGAAGTAGCTGTCGCCGCTCAACCGCCCGGGTCGATCGACGCGGCCGGCACGAACGCGACGATCTCGATCGCCTTCGCGGTCGGCAGCGGCATCTGCTCCAGCTCTTCGTCCGTGATGGCGACCAGCGTGTCCTTGGAGACCTCGAACCCCTTGTCGATCTCCCCCGCGGACACCGCGCGGTCCTCCGCCTCGCAGAACTTGCGCACCCGCACCCGGCCCAGGTCCTCCGTATGGATCTGATGGAAACGGACCGAACGGTCCTCGGTGGCGCTCATCAGCTTCACCGGAATGGTCACCAGGCCAAAGGAAATGGCGCCGCTCCACAGCGGTCAGGGCATCACAGACCTCCACGACAACCCCGAGCCCCACCAGCCTAGGAGCCTCCGACACGGCCCGCTTCCCGACGACGCCGCCGCGCGCCGCCACTGACATCGCCGCAGGCTGGACGGGTGGACTGGCCCGTCTCTGTCGCCCTGGCCCAGTCCGTACTGGAGCTTCGAGGTGAAAGTGGACGGCCACCGAATGATCACGTGGCGGACCGGCGACGGGGTCCGGCTGCAGGCCCGCTCCGGACGCGACGTCACCGCCGCATGGGGCGACCTCGCCCTCGCCGGCCTGCATCTCCCAGCGGGGACGGTTCTGGACGGCGAGGCCGTCATCACCACCGAGGACGGACGGATCAGCTTCGAGGCCGCCCAGGCCCGAGCCGCCTCCTCCCCCACCCGCGCCCGCCGCCTCGCCGTCCAGCGTCCCGCGCACTACATCGCCTTCGACGCCCTGCAACTCCCGTCGCCGACCGGGGGCATACGAGCACGGCCGTACAACGAGCGCCGCGCAGCCCTCCTCAACCTCCTGGCAGAACTGCCCGCGCCCACCCCGATCCAGGGCGTCGAAGGCATCGTGGCGAAACGTGTTAGCTCTCCCTACCGGGCCGGCCGCACCGGGGGATGGCAGAAGATCCGGCATGCCGAGACTGTCGATGCCGATGTGGTCGGCTACACCGGGCCGAAGACCCGGCCCCGCGCGCTCGCGGTACGTCTTGCGAACGGACGTACCGCACTCACGCAGCCGTTGTCCGCGCCGCTCGCTGCGCAGATTGCGCAGATCCTGATTGCGGCCGGTCGAGTAGAACAGGGCCGCACAGACACCGGTGAGACCTACACCAGGATTCCATCCGGCCTCGCCGTCGTGGAAGTCCTCGCGGGCACCACCCGCCACGCCGTCGTGACCCCGCTACGCCTGCGATGAGCGCCAATGAGGTCCAGCCATCGCGTTGCTCACGGCGGGCGGGAATGCGGCGCGAGCTGCTTCAGGTGGCGGTGCGCAGCGCGATCCACAGAACGCGGGCCTGCGGCTCGGTGAGCCCACAGTCGCCCTCGATCGCGAGGAGCACGGGCGTCGAGAACTCCATGATCTTGGAAGGACATGTCATCCACCTGCGGCGTCCTCGGCCTCCCAGCGCAACAGGTCGCCCGGCTGGCACTCGAGCACCTCGCAAAGCGCGGCGAGCGTCGCGAAGCGCACCGCCTTGGCGCGGCCGTTCTTGAGTACCGCCAGGTTGGCGGGCGTGATCCCCACGCGGTCCGCGAGCTCGCCCACGGACATCTTCCGCCTGGCCAGCATCACGTCGATGTCGACGGCGATCGGCATCAGATCACCTCGTCCAACTCGGCCTGCATCTGCGCCGCTTCGCCGTCGCGCGCGACGGCCTGGACGAGCAGCATCCGCAGCACGAGCACGATGAGCGCGACCCCCAGGATGGCCACGCCAACCCCGCCCATGATGACGGTGACGCCCGGGTCGTCCCGCTGGCCCGTCGCATTGACGGCCGTGACCGCGAACCACACGAGGGCAGCCGCCACGATCGCGCCGATCACGCCGTCCACGTACCGGAAGGCGGCGTGGGAGAACACGGTTCCGCGTCGCACCATCGTCACCAGCCGCCATACGCAGACCAGGGCGACCTGGACCGACACCATGCCCAGGATCGTGATCACGCGCAGCGCGGTCAGCGGGAGCGACCCGTCCTCCGGGTCGCTCCCGCTCACCAACGCCCACACCATCCCTGCCTCTACGAACACGGTGCCGGCGAACACCACCACGAGCACGGCGCGCAGCGCACGCACTGTCAGCTTTCCCACGGCCCATCCTTCCATCGAATGACGATGGGAATCTATCGAGATTCGATAGGTGAAACAAGGGCTGGGTCGGAGAGTGGCGGCAGGTTCGCACGGTGGCGGGACGCCGCCGTCTCTCATGGCGTGGCGGTTGCGTGAACCGTCTTGATCTTGTCGAAGTCCCCTGCGTGTCAACCATCAAGATCAGGTGTCACCTATCTCGACAAGTCGCGGCAGCTCCGGTGGTCGACTCGGGGCCTTCGCCAGCCAGCGTGAACATCCGCCACCTGCCGCGAACAGTCACAAACACCCGACCACAACAGCCGGGGCGATCCGTTCGCTTGTTCGAACACTTGCGCGATTATGAGTCATGGTGGATACCTGGAGAGGTCACAGGTCAGGAGAGGGACACGCGGAGACAGGAGGTGCGGAGCCGTGGATTTACTCATCTGCACGTCGCCTCCGGCTACTCCGCCCACTACGGCGCCGCCCTCCCCCATGTCCTCGTCCAGCGCGCCGTCGAGCGCGGGATGACGACGCTCGCCCTGACCGACCGGGACACCGTCGCGGGCACGGTCCGCTTCGCCAAGGCCGCAGCCGCCGCGGGCCTGCGGCCCCGCTTCGGCGTGGACGTCGCCGTGGCCCCGATCGCGCCGCCCACCCCGTCAGGCGACCGGTCCCGGACGCCGGTCCGCGTCGGCGCGCACGTGGTGGAGCCGCCGCTGAGGATCACCCTGCTCGCGCAGAACGCGGCCGGCTGGGCATGGCTGTGTCACTTCTCGTGGATGTCGTTTCGACACGAGTTCGGAAGTCACTCACGGCGCTTCTGCTTGATCAATGTTGATGAGAATTGATGTCGCATAGAGCGCGACATGACCCGCACTGTTGCCGTGTTCCCCCTTGTGAGGGCCTCTGCGAGGCCATGAGGCGCCTGGCGGAGCGTGCGCCGAGCGCAGGTGATGAGTACGTCCCAAGGAGAGTGACTGGGGGCGTGTGGAGGCTGTTTCGTGTGATGGGAGGCCAGCTGACGGGTGCTCTCTCTTTCATATTCATGCTGCTGGCGCTGGAGAACAACACTGCAATTTTTGCGTCGCGACCACGACCATATGGGCATGACCTTCGCATTCTCGGATGCCGAGACTTTCCGTGCCCTCGAAGAGCGACTTGCGCACGTGCGCTGGATCGTCGGCGGCACGGGTGCCGGCAAGAGCATGCTGACCCAGTTACTGGCCGACCGGTATGGCGTTGCGGTCTACCGAGGCGATCATGCAGAACGCGGCTGGCTCGACCGGTGCACTCCGCAACGCCACCCGCACCTTGCCGCCCTGCGGAACCTGCCGCCCGGAGCCATGTGGCACGACCGCACCCCGCACCAGGTGTTCCAGGCAATGCCGAGCCTGCACGGCGAAACCGTCGGCTTCGTCGTCGACGTTCTCCTCGCCCTGTCTGACGACCGCATCATCCTGGTCGATTACTTCGGGATCCTGCCTCGTCACCTGGCGCCGCTGCTGCGCCAACCGGACCAGGCCGCCTTCCTCCTTCCCACTCCCGCATTCAGGAAGAACGCACTTGCCAACCGCTATGCGGATCCCACTCGCACTCGGGCCAACTGGGGCAGCGAGGATCCGACGGACACCTTCACCAAACGCCTGGCCCGCGACGCTCTCTGGGACGAGGAAGTCCGCAGGCAGGCCCCACTCCACGGTCTCGACACAACCGTGATCGACGGGACAGCCTCTGCGTCCGAGCTGGCGGACCGTATCGCCACTCGCTTCGGGCTGGGACCTGGGCAGCGAGCCTCTTCCAGCTGAAGCCTTCCACGACACAGGGTTCAACCGGCGGCGGCCTGCTGGACCTGAGCTTTGGTATGGGCAAGGCGATAAGACTCCGTGCCGGTCTGGATGATCGCGCCGTTGAACGTCAGCCGGTCGACGATGGCCGCGCAGAGCCGCGGATCGGTGAAAGTCTTCGTCCACCCGCTGAAACTTTCGTTCGAAGCGATGGCGACGCTGTTCTTTCTCCTCGCGTTCCGTCAGAACCTGAAACAGCAGCTCAGCGCCCCTGGAAGGTGACCGTGCCGCCGGTCTCCTCCTGCGGCTGGACGGGACGGGCCGGGGCGGCCTTCGCGAGCTCGGTGAAGGTCTCGCCCTCGGCGGCCTTGCGGGCCTCCAGCGCGACCGCGTCCGCTGTCAGGGCGCCGACCCGGTGGGCCGCGGCTAGGGCCTGTCCGGCGGATCTTGTGACCGTCTCGGTCTCGGTTCGTTGACATGGTCATGGGGCGGGGAGATCTCACAAACGAAGAGTGGGCCCGACTGAAGCCGCAATCGCCGAAGTCCGGGCAGCGCGACGGTCGTTGGGAGAGCCATCGCAGGGTGGTCAACGGGATTCTGTTCCGGCAGCGCACCGGGGTGCCGTGGCGGGATCGCCTGCGCGTTTCGGCAGGTGGAAGACGGTGTACGAGAGGCACCGGCGCTGGTCGGCGGACGACACATGGGACAGGATCTTCGCGGCCGTCTTGGCCGACGCCGACACGGAAGGCCGCATCGACTGGTCGATGGTGAGCGTGGACTCCACCACTTGCCGGGCCCACCAGCACGCCGCCGGAGCGCGCAGGACACCGCCGCGGCTGCCGGGAAAAGACGCACGCCCCGGCAGCACCGCCCCGACGAAAAGCTCGGGACGCTCCCGGGGCGGCCTGACCTGCAAAATCCATCTCGCCGGTGAGGGCGGACGCCGCCCACTGGCCCTGTTGATCACTCCGGGCCAGTGGGGCGGCGACGCCCCGCAGCTCATCCCGGTCATGGAACGCATCCGCGTCGACCGACCGGGCGGCGGGCACCCGCGCACCCGGCCAGACCACCTCGGCGGCGACAAGGCGTACTCCTCCCGCCGCAACCGCCGCTACCTGCGACGACGCCAGATCAAGCACACCGTCCCCGAGCCGAAGAATCAGCGGGCCAACCGCAAGGATTATCTAGGGCTGTCAAACGAACGCGCTGGTAGTCGGCCTACACGCCTGTTAGGCACATGAGGCATGTTTGAGCATGATCTGTCATTGGGCCACCCAGTCTGACGACAGTCCCCGCCTGCCGTCCGCGGCCGAGTCACCACTGTCGATCAGCTGGGACGGACAGGCATAGGCGTCACCGAACTTCAGTTCAACAGTCCCGCCACCGTGGTCACCAAGACCGCGATCAGCGAGAGGGTGGCTCCGAACGCGATGCCCGCCCGGATGAGAGCAGCAGCTGGCGTCGCACCGTCCGCACGCGCGAGAAGGGCGGCCACCGCGCCGGTCAGGGCGGAGACGATCAGGGACACGGTCACGGCCAGGATTGTCATGGTGGCCAGCAACGCAAGGGACATCGAGAACTCCTTCGTCAGTGCGACTCTGCCTCGCACCAGACCTTGCCGATGTCCGTGTTCGCCGCGGTTCGGGTGGACGAGAATGAACAGCACCGAACGGTGTGGGAGCGCTAACGGGCGGGGAGTTGACGTGGAGAGCGACGAGGCATCCTCTCGGAACCTGGCGAAGCTGCGGGAGCGGCTGCAGGATCTGCGCGGGCGATCCGGGCTGTCGATGCAGCAACTTCGCCTGCGTGCTGGGCTCGGGCGCACCACGCTCAGCCAAGCCCTGAACCACGGACCCACGCACCCGTCGTGGGGCACGGTCGCCGCGATCGCGAAGGCCTTCGGTGTCGGTCCCAAAGTCCTCGATGAGCTGCACGATCTTTGGAAAGACTCCCGGCCTCCACAGCCTCCCTCTGTGGTTGCCGTGGACCGGACCGGGGCGGACGTCCACCAACAGCTCATTGCCAATGTCGGCGCTCAGGCTCTCGAAGTGCACCGTGCCGTGCTGGCGGTCCCCGACCCCGGTGGTTATCCATTCCTCACGCCCTACATGCCCAGACGGCACGACGACGAGATCCGCACGCATCTGGCACCGGCCCTGTCGGGCGGAGAATCGGTGCTCGTGATGCTCACGGGGGACTCGGCCACCGGAAAGACCCGCGCGCTGTTCGAAGCTCTGGCCGATCTCGCGCCTCACCGGCGGCTCCTGCGCCCGTCGGGCTCCAGTGACCTTCTGCAACTCCTGCTACGGGCGCTGTTCGATCCCGGCACAGTCCTCTGGCTCAACGAGGCCCAGCGCTTCTTCTACGGCCACGATGCGGAGCAGGCAGCGGCCGAGCTGCGGCAGCGGCTGGTCACGACCCCCGGCCTCGTGGCAGTGGGAACCCTCTGGACCGATCCCTACTGGGAGGAGCTGGCACGACCCGGTCGCACAGGGGATCCGCATGGGCAGGTCCGCGGGCTGCTGGACTGTTCCGCGGCGCGCAGGGTCATGGTGCCCGACCACTTCTCCGATGCCGAACTGATTCAGTGGCACACTATGGCGCAGGCGGCAGAAGTGGACGGTGATCGTCGACTTGCTGACGCGCTAAGGGCGGGAGCCGCTGATGGCCTCGTCGTGCAGCACCTCAGCGGAGGGCCCGCACTCCTCGCCGCCTACCAAAGCGGTCCAGGCAGCCACTTCAGCCATGTGGAACACGCAGTAGTGACCGCGGCTCTCGACGCGAGACACCTCGGCCACCGCAGTCCGCTGCCCGCCGGGTTACTCGCAGACGCTGCCGCCGGCGCGTTGCACCCGCGTCGGCGTCCGAGCGATGAGGCCTGGGCTGACGGCGTTTTGAAGGCCCTGAACACCGGGGAACGCGACGACGGACGGCGCACTGACATACGGCATACGCTGACGGCGATGCACAGACCGCTCACCCGGTCCGGCGAGGCCCTGTATGAACCGGCCGACTATCTCGTTCAGCATGTCCGCCCTCAGCACAAGGACCGGGCTGGGACGCCCTCTGTGTGGCACGCCCTGCTCGCTCACACGAGAGATGCGGACGACCTCGTAGAGCTTGCCACGACAGCGCGCGACCACGGATATCTGACACAGGCGGTACGCCTATGGCACAAGGCCGTGCTCGTCGGTCACCCGACCTGCGCCCACGCCCTAGCCGAGCTTCTCGACGACGACAAGGACCCTCAGGCGCACGGCAGCGTGTGGGCCGCCCGCCATACTCCTCTGCACGACCCGGACGGTGTACGGCTTCTCGTCGAGGTACTGGCCGAAACAGGCCGACACACGGCGATGACCGCACTGATACGGCGCATGCCGGAGAACCATGTCGACTGTGATGACGCGGAGTCGGTCGCCCATCTCCTTATACGGCTACGCGCAGCTGGACAGGACGTTGCCGCGGCCCGGCTGGCAGCCCGTGCGGCGAAGGTCGGGGACGCGACCGACGCCGGTGCCAGTGTCGATCTGCTGGAAACCTTGCGGACTTTGGGCCTCGACGAGGCGTACCACGTGATTGCTGGCCGCACCGCTCGCGAGGCCGACACCTCGGACATGGCGTTCACGCCGGCCCTGCTTTCGGAACTGAACGCCTACAACCCAACTGCCGCCAGTATCTTGGCGGTCCGGGCGGCAGCGTCGATCGACATCGGCGACACCACCGACGTGTGGCTGCTCCTCGACGCGTTGCGGGAGGAGGGTCTGCATGAGGCGATCACCGTCCTGCTGCGTCGCCAGCCGGAGAAGCACGTCGACCTTTATGACCCAGAAGCCGTAGCTTGGCTTGTCAATGTCCTCGACCAACTTGATCAGACGGAAGCCGTGCACACCCTCTTCGACCGAGGCGCCACCACCTTCGCGGACATCTCGGATCCGGACGCCGTGTCGTTGTTGCTGCGCACATTGCTGGCCCACCAACGGGACGCGGAGTTCACCGCCCTGGCCACGCGAGCTGCGGAGGAAACTGACATCTCGGATCCCGCGCCTCTCGCTGAGCTGATCGAGTTCCTCCATCAATTCGATATGGAAGCCGAGATCACTACCTTGCTTGACCGGGACGTGGCTGCCCGTACAGACGTGCGTGACCCCGAAAGCGTGGGGCAGCTGATCACCCTCCTCGACGAGATGGGGATGGATGAGGCCGTGGCGCTGCTTGCGCACCGTGCCGCGTCGGACACTGATGTCACCGATCCGGACGGCGCCGCCTGGCTGTTGGAAAGCCTCGAAGAGGTTGGGCAGGTCGAGGCCGCCCGACAGGTGTTCAGCCGGATACCAGCCCGGGACGTCGATGAAGCGCCTGTCACCGCACCTGTCGGCCGGTGGGGCTTCGATCTCGACGGCACACCCGCCGGCCGTTGGACCTGGGACACCCTGGGCTTGTCGTAGGGGTTGCGAGAGTTCTGCGAGAGGTCCGGAGTCGATCACGTTTCCGCAGGTCGTCATTCGCAGAAGTCGGGGTGTAGGTAAGAACCGTGTCACCAGCCGCAAACGGCAGGATGCACCCCATGAACACCACAGCGGCCACCATCTTCACCGCCATAGCGGGCGGACTATTCGCCCTCGCGGTGGCCTACATCGGATACAGGACTGGACGCCGGCAAACCGCCGACCAGGCGACCGTCGAACACGGCCAGTGGCTACGCGGGCAACGCCAGCAGGCATACCTGGCGTTCGTAGACACGTGGGACACATGGGTGGAGAGCCTGCAGGGGGTACAGCAGTCATGGGAGTCGCGGGCACATGAGTACCAGCAAGACGACCGCCTTGAAGGCCCGGCGGAGGCGGCAAGCCGTGTGCTGGGAGAAGCATGGCGCGCGGTCCGTAGGGATCTCGAACGCGTGGAGCTCTTGGGCCCACAGCGGATCGACTTCGCGGTACGGGCCATGGAGGATGCCTTCGTCGGAATGCGGGACGTGATCACGGCTCAAGGACAGGTCGGCGCGACCTGTCCGCACTGGGATGAGTGGAACCCAGCGCTGGTCCTGGCGAACACTGCGCGGTTCAACTTCCATGCGGCAGCAATCCGAACGCTGCGGCAGCCGCCGAGCCCGGAGGGAGAGAGCGAGGGGCTGGAGGAGTAGTCGCCACCGTGTGCGGCTGGTGACACGGTTCTTACCGGCACCCCGTTTCGGCATCCATCTCATCCGCCCGCGCCGCCGCGAGTTCGGCGAGGAGGGGCGGCAAGTCTGGGCCGTCGACGGCGGCCAAGTCGAAGGGCGCGGGCTTCGCGCCCCGGCGGGCCGGCCCGGTCGGGGCCGTCTCGCCGCGCAGCATCCACCCCAGGTAGTGAGCGAGATCCGGTAGATCGGCTCGGAGGACTGCGCGATGCCCGCGCCGGTGAGGTATCGCTCGACCGCCGCGGCGTACGTCGGCGGGGCCGGCGAGAAGGGTATTACCCGTCCTGCCCTGGGGAGAGCGGCCGACGTGACTGTCGTGCTGCCGACGCTCATGCGCTGTTCTTCTTCGCGTACGGATGGTCCGGCGGGAGGGTGTTCCCGAGCCCGTCGCTGGTCGCGTACGCCCACTCGTAGTGGGGCAGGGGCTTGTGGCCGAAGTGAGCAACCTTGGAGAACCCCCACTCGCCGAATGCCCAGTAGAAGAGGTTGCGGAGATTGTGCGGGCTGTATTCCGCGTCCGGGAACAGCTTGAGCCCTGTACCGCCCATCCCGTCGAGCCAATTCTTCGCCAGCAGACTTTTGATCAGGTCCCGATAGGGCGCGGCGTGTTCGCTGCCGGCGATGAGCGCGGTGGTAGCTGCAGTGACCAGGTCGGCCAGTTGCAGCAAGGCGAGGTGGTCCGACCGGGCGGTCAGCACGGGCAGAACGATCCGGTTGGGGTCGGGGGCGATGTACTGGGTGCCGTTCTCCGTGAGGGCCAGGGCTTGGCCCAGCCACCGCTTCTCGTCTGTTCGGTCGCCGGGCGGCTGGTCGGCGATGAGGATGCCGCTAGGGCCCGTGTTGTCGAGGACCATGGACACGCGCTCGTAGAGATACTTCAGCATCTCTAGCTGGATCTTCCCCTTGTCCCAGGAGTTCGGCATCCGCTCCGTCGCGCAGATGACGACAACCGCCGAGATGCCGAGGTCCTGGGCGTCTTGCAGCATCTGCGGACGGGCCTCGCGGAGCGCGTCCCAGTTCTTGTGCAGCGACCCGCCGCCGGGGTTCCACTTGAACTCCGTCTTGGGCGGCAGACCCAGGCGGGTACGGAGAGCGGCGAGGCGCTCGGCGTAGGGCACGAGCGACTCCTCGGGAACGATCACCGCTCCGTAGGCGTGCAGCGGACCGAGTTGAGCCCGGGGGACGTCGCCCGGCGCCGTGCGTGCGCTGTCGTCGATGAACACAAACCGCGCCGGCCCGCCTCCCTGTCGCGGTAAATGCGTACACCTCGCTACCTCGCCGGGAGGGTCCGACCGCAGGTCGCCGTGATCACGATAGAGGCCCCGCCGCAGTAAATCCGGCATTTACTGCGGCAGTTGCGAACGCGTCTCCGCGGTCGAGCATCCGCCCGAATGTGGTTCTGCTATGGGAACTTGAGGGGAGGGGACTGTGAGTGCCCGACGCGGACCACGCCTGGCGCCAGGCTATTTGCCTGGGTCATGCCCGCAGATCTTCCGTCACGGGCAGGCACTCGGCGAGCAGGTCGACGACGTCGCGCCAGGCTCGCTGCGCGTGCTGTGGGTGGTAGCCGACGCCGGGGACCGTGGGGTGGTCGACCGGCGGATGGTGGAAGGCGTGCAAGGCGCCGCCGTAGACCGCGAGGCGCCAATCGACGCCTGCGGCCTGCATCTCGGCGGTGAACGCGTTCCGTTGTGCGGGCGGCATGATCGGGTCTTCCGACCCGACGCCGGCCCACACCGGGCAGCGAATGCGCGCTGCCTCGCCCGGTCGGCCCGTGGTCAGTGCGTTGACTGTCCCGATCGCGCGCAGGTTGACGCCGTCGCGCCCGAGTTCCAGCCCGACGGCGCCTCCGGTGCCGTAGCCGATGGCGGCGATCCGGTCGGGTTCGGCCCGCGATTCGGTGCGCAACACGTCGAGCGCTGCATGGCCGATGCCCCGCATCCGGTCGGGATCAGCGAGCAGCGGCAGGCAACGGGCCACCATCTCCTCGGGGTCGCCCAAATAGCGCCCGCCGTGAAGGTCGAAGGCCAGCGCTACGTATCCCAGCTCGGCGAGAGCATCGGCCCGGCGGCGCTCGACGTCGCTGAGCCCCATGCCCTCTGGTCCGAGCAGCACCGCGGGCCGGCGGTCGACACCGGCCGGGAGCGCGAGGTGCCCGATCATCGTCAGACCGTCGGCCGGATACTCGACCGTACGCGTCGTAATCGTCGTCATGAGACTGGACTGTAGTGATCGTCGAGCCCGGTCCGGCCGGTGTTCTGCCGCTGGCAGAGCAGTGCGCGTGTCCCTCTGAAATACGGGGGCCGAGCGCTCAGGGCTTCAAGATCATCTCGTTGCCCCTTTGGCGCGTACCTCGGTCACACCCCAGCGTGGTTCAGAGCAGGATCGGCTTTGGCATCAGCGCGGGTCGCGTGATCCATTGCGCGCCCAGACCCGGATTTGCGCGTCGAGTGCGCATCCTCAGCCGACTGCGTATCCGGTGGGAAATCCGCGCCGCCATCCACCAGGCCTTCCTCACCCTCGGCTGCGCAATCATCTGCTGGCGAGGCCTCAAAAAACAGTGCTGATCTGAGCCCTCAGCCCGAACCGCCGACCAGTGCCTCGCCGAGCGGGGTGCGCCGGTAGAGCACCGACCGTCCGGACCGGGCGCGGACGAGCAGCCCCGCGCCTCGCAGGATGGAGAGGTGGTCTCCTACCGCGCCGGGTGCCATGGCGAGGCTTCGGGCAAGGTGGCTGGTACTGGCCGGGGCGTCCAGCGCCAACAGCAGCCGGGCTCGGGCCCGGCCGACCAGAGCGGTCAGCGCGTCCGGTTGGGGGATGGTCTCCTGTTCGCCCCACAGGGCGGCGGTGCCGCGGGCACGGTAGACCAAGGTCCTGGGCCAGGGGTCTTCCAGGTGGGCGGCGATATGCCCGACGATGGCCGAAGGGATCAGCAGGAGCCCGTCGCCGGTGAGGCGGACTGTTCCGCCTCGGAAGAAGCCGATCTCGATACCGCCGGCGCGCCAGGCGATGCCCGGGTGCAGGCTCTCGATGGTCGTGGCCCATCCGTGTTCGCCGATCACACCCACCCGGTGCACGACATCGCGCTCACAGATCGCGCGCAGTTGTGGCCAGTCCGCGGCGAGCAGCTCGTGCCAAGCCTGGTCCATCGCCTCGGCGATCCTGGAGACGGCGTCCGCCGAGTCCAGCACTGCGCGTACACGGGGATCGCGGGCGGACGGGCCGGTCGCGGTGGTGGCGAATTCGTGGCGGGCCGCTTCCAGCGGTGTGGCCCGGATCATGGCCAGGTCGTCTGCCCAGGTCTGGTTGAGGCCGCGCGGGGGCGGGGCGACGAAGTTCGGCCCGCCTTGCGGGGCCTGCAGAGCGAGGGCGGCGTCCAGTTCGGTCTCGCGGCGAAGCCGTTCAAAGGCCGGCATGAGCCGGGCGGCCCAGGCTCGCGGCAGCGGCTGGCCTTGTCCGGCGAGCGAGCGCAGCAGCAAGCAGAGGTCCAGTGCGGGCGACAGCGCGAAGCGGCTGCGCAGCAGGTCCTCGACGGAGACTTCGAAGCGCAGCACCCTGCCATGCTACCCGGGACGTCCGTTCCGATTCGTCCAGCGACGAATCATTGGTGAGTGGCGTGGGCGCACGGCGAGGCTGGGCGTCATGACCCCAACCGCCGAACCCGCGCAGGTCAACCACCGTGCCACCTACCGGGAGGTGCTGGCCGAGCCGCGATTCCGGCTGCTCTTCTCAACCCGCACCGTCGCGATCACTGCGGACGCGCTGCGGATCACCACGTTCTCGGTGCTGGTCTTCTCGGCCACCGGCTCCGCGCTGCTGAGCGCACTGGCCTTCGGCATCGGCTTCATCCCGCAGCTGTTCGGCTCGCTGCTGCTGGGCTCACTGGCCGACCAACTGCCGCCCCGCGCGCTCATTGCCGGCGGCTACGCCTTGACGTGCGCCGCCGCCCTGCTGATCGCCCTGGTGCGGATGCCGATCGCGGCAAGCCTCGGTGTCGTGGCGCTGGTCGCCCTCGCCACACCGGTGTTCAGCGGCGCGTCGAGTCGGCTGGTAGCACAGTGGCTGGAGGGCGACGCCTATGTCCTGGGCCGTTCACTGAATAACATCGCTGCCTCCGGCGCGCAATTGTTCGGTCTGGCGCTGGGAGGTGCGGCCGTCGCGGTACTCGGCCCGCACCGGGCGCTCGCGGTAAGCGCCGCCCTCTACCTCGGCTGCGCGCTCGCTATCCGCATCCGGCTACCCCGGCTGCAGCCGGGAGACTTCGGCAACACACCCGGCAGCGCTCGGGGCGATGGCGGGGCCGTCCGGGCAAGCCTGCACGGTGCCGGCCTGCCGCTGCGCGGAAACACGGTGCGACGACTGATGCTGGCCCAGTGGCTACCGCCCGCGTTCGTAGCGGGCGCGGAAGGCCTGATCGTCGCCTACGCGGGAGGACGCCACTTCGCGCCCGGCTGGTACGCGGTGCTGATGGGCTGTCTGCCGGTCGGCATGCTCGTCGGTGACCTGCTGGTGGGCCGACTACTACGGCCACCCACCCGGGAGCGACTGGTAGTCCCGTTGATCGCGCTGATGGGACTGCCGCTGGTCGGCTTCGCCGCCGAACCCGGAGTGGGCGTCTCGTCCTGTCTGCTGCTGCTCTGCGGCTTCGGATTCGCCTACGGTCTCGGCCTGCAACGGCCGTTCCTGGACGCCCTGCCGCAGGATGGCCAGGGCCAGGCCTTCGGCCTGCTCGGCTCCGGCAGCATGACGCTGCAGGGCGTCGGGCCGGTCTGCTTCGGCTCGGTGGCCGCAGGCATCGGAACAGGCGGCGCAATCGCCCTGGCAGGCGGCGCGGCGGCGCTGACCGCTGGCTGGATTCTCACCTGGCAGCCGCCCACATCCCCGGTCCCCGTCCCGAACTACTCGACGGGATCAGAGAACGGCGCCGAACAGCATGCGTGTCGTTCTCCTGCGCGGTAACCGTCGCAGGTCGGGTCGTCCACGAGCCGTCACGCAGCCCACCCCCACGTCTCTCTGACAGACAGCCATTCCCGATAGCTCATTGTGTTAGGAGTCCTTAGAGGGCGGTATATGAGTCAATGTCTGTTTCAGCTTGGGTGCAACTTAGGTTGACTGACCGGTCGCGATGGTGTGCTCGACGCACGTGGAAGGGTAGCTGAGCTGGGGCTTTGGCCGTCCGCCGGCTGTGCTGGAGCAGTCACTCGGTCGAATCTGCACCTTGCCTGGTCGCGGCGATATTGCCGCTGGCCCGGGGTGGGCATGTCTACGCTGGCGGCGTGGCATTGGTGTGGGTGACGGGTAATTCAGGGACTGGTAAGTCCACGGTCTGCGGGGTGTTGCGGGCGCGTGGCTACGTCGCGCTCGACGCCGACGAGGACGGCTTCAGTCGCTGGATCGACCGAGCTGAGGGCGAGGTCGTGATGGATCCTCCGTATCCGGTTCCCGGGGGCTGGCTCGATCGATACGGGTGGGCGATCGTCCGCGAGCGCGTTGAGACCCTCGTCGAGGAGTCTCGTTTCCGAATCGCGTTCTTGTGTGGGTCGGCGGAGAACGAGGCAGACGTCCGCAATCTTTTCGACGTCATCGTGTGCCTGGTGATCGACGAGGACACCCTCCGTCACCGGCTCGCGACCCGCACTACGAACGCATTCGGTCAACATCCCGAAGAGCTCGCAGCGGCCTTGAAGTGGAATCCTCGGATGCGAGCGATCTACGAAAGCCGTGGTGCGACGATCATCGATGCATCCAAGCCAGTGACCGAGGTGGTGGACAGCGTGATCGATGCAGTTCAGGAGCTGCGAGGCGGTGCGTAAGTTGGTGTCCGTCGCGCCTTCTCCCGCACCTGCCAGCGCAACAGGTCGTGGATGGTCTGGTCGGTGCCGTCATCGCGCCACTTGGTGAAGTAGTACATCACCGCGCCACGCGGCGGCAGGTCGTGCGGAAGCAGGTCCCACTGGCAACCGGTGCGGCCCTGGTAGAGGAGCGCGTTGACGATCTCCCGCATCGCGTACCGGCCCTAGTGGCTGCTGACCGAGGGGCGTGCGGCCTTCCGCGCGGCGATCACCGGCTCGATCAGCGCCCACTGCTCGTCGGACAGGTCGGTCTTGTAGGGCTTGCGCTCGCTCACGGTGTTCAGCCCAGCACGCCCGAGCCCGCCGAGCGGCTGGGATGCCGCAGTCCCATCCGTTCAGGTGACGACGAATCACCTACCAACTCGCATACCGCCCTCTTAGAACCAGCGGGAGAACGGCACTGGCCTTCGATCCCTGCCGTGCATAGAGAGCGATTGTCCGCTCCCGGACACCGCTCCAGTTCACAGTCTGCATGCCCGGCAAGATAGCCCGTCGGCCAACAACCCTTCAGGCGGCCATTCTCGGATTCGCCGAGTCGCAGCTGCAGCACGGGCGATCCGCAGTGTGTGCCTGCGGTGATGTCATTGCCTGGCGTGTGAACGGGTGAGTCTGGGGCCGACCCTGTCAGCATCTGGCCGAGCAGGTCGAGGGCTTGCGCCGTGTCGGTACTCCGCACGTCGTGGCGGCCGATGGGCGGCGATTCCCCACTGAATTGCGGTGTGGGCGGGGCAGCTACCCGGTTCCCGGACTTGCGGGTGGCGACCGGGGCACGGTCAGGACCACGGGTCGTCCCAGCGATCTTCGGCGTCAGGCGTGTCGGGGTGCAGCATGGTGCACAGGCAGCGGTGCAAGCCGCTGCTGTTGGTGTTCTCGGCCGCACGCATCCACGGCAACGGCGCCGTCAGCCGGGGCGCGTAGGCGGCGGCGATGCCCCGAAGCCACCATGATCTATCTCGCAGACCACGTCGATGCAGGACGCCTTCCCAACCAGCAAGAACGGAGACGATGAGATGCGGCACCTCACCCCAGCATTCGCCCTCGGGGCACTGCACCGCGGGAAGCAGATCGAGCAGTTCCTCGGTGGAATTGAACGCGACGGTCGGCGGGGCCTTCGCTGGATCGCTGTCAGTCCGGGCCGCGCGGGCGTCACCGTCTATCTAAGCGAAGTCGAAGACGTGGGCACCGACACCTTCCGCGACGTCACCGAGTTCCCACCTCTCGACCCGGAAGACGAAGGCTGGGGAAAGGAGATTGGCACCGTGGCGAGCCCCGAGGAAGCCCTCCACCTGGCCGAACGCGAGCTCGGCGCGGACCCTGCTCACTGGGTCAACCAGGGCATCGTCTGCGACGAGTATCACGACTTCCAGGCCGTAGACGGGATCGGACGCTCAGCGAACCCGTGATGTTTTGGCGCATAATCACGGCATGACTGCAGTCCTGCCACGGACGATCCGGACCGTCGACACCGAGCGGCTCCTGCTTTTGGAGGAGGAAGCGGCGCGGTTGGACTTCAGCCAGCGGCTGCCGGTCGACTGGCTGCGGGAGCAAGCGGCGGTCGCGGCGGTGCACTATCTGTTCCCGGTACTGGAGCATCAGCTCAGCCATCGGCCGGAGGCGTCGCCGCAGTGGCGGTGCGAGCTGCTGCTCACGGTCCGGACCGGCGAGGAGGTGTTGAGCCTGCTCGACGTTCTGCCTGCCACTTTCCAGGGACTGCCGGAGACGCTGGACGCGACGGCGCAAACCGACATCGCGGCCCGCATGAAGGGCGCGCTCTCCGTGCGGGAATGGGTCGAGCAGGGCCGGTGATCCTCCTCCAGCGAGGGAGATGCGGTCAGGGAACGGCCTTGAGTTGCTGCTGGGCCTTGGTGTGGGCGAGCCGGTAGGACTCGGTCCCGGTTTCGATTGCTATCAGGCCCTCGCACATGACGTGCGCCTTCTGGTTGGCAGACTGGGCGGGTGACTGCGAACGTATATGAGCCGGGCTCCCTCATCCCGACCCGCTTCGGGACTGTGCCCACATGCCCGCCTCTCGCCGGATGCAGTGAGGCCGAGAAGTGCCTGCTGCGGGATGCGTCGCAGTGAGGCGCCAGGGCAGCCCCGTGGCTCACTGATCTGGCGAGTCAATATCCCGACTCCACGGTGGCGGGCTGCCTGTTCGGTATAGCTGAAGCCACAACGGTGGTCCTCATGGGGTGGCGTAGCGTTCGCATGGAGCTGGAGGAGGTCCAAGAAGAAGAACTGTTTGACCTTCTGGCTATCTCGAGCCCGGCCGGATCGCTGGTGGATCGTCAGAGTCACGTCCAGATGGACCCGGCTGATCTAGTCGCGGTCGGAGCGTTGATCTCTGCAGTTCGCACCGCCGCGACGGCGTTCAACGTTGATCGGTACTGGCCTGGCATCCTCGATCTGATCGATCTCATTCTGGACAAGGCGGGAGCCCGTCAGCTCTGAGGAGCGGGCGCCGGTCGGCTGGAGCCGTCGGGCACGCGATCACCGGCCACGCCCCGACCTGCCCGCCGGTGGCGAACGCGAGCACGATCGGGGCGCTCGCCCAGAACGGGGTCAAGTCGATGAGGTTCTCGCCGTCCAGCATCCGCATCCACGCCATCACCGAGGCCAGGCTCGCCGTGTACGCGGTCACGTCCCAGGAACCGGTCACGAATCCGCAGGTGCTGGCCCGGGCGATCACACGGTCCGGTTGGTCGGCCGTGGACAGGTGGATGGCCGTGCCGTCGTACACGAGCCGGATCACGTCCTGCTCCAGGTCCCGCCGTCGGGGGGCCTGGCTCAGGAGGTCGTACAGGTCCCGGATCGTCAGCTGAGCCATGTGCTTTTCCTCTCCGTGACGTCCCCGTCCGGCTGGTGATGGTGTATCGAGCCGCTGTTGGCCTTCACAGGCCGAAGCGCCAGTACTTGGTGAAGCGCTCCAGCGTCAGCTCGGCGTCGATCTCGTCGTTCCACACTCCGTCGAGCCACATCGGGACGGTGTCGAGACGCTCGCAGACCACGACGCTCTCCGGCTGGTGCGTCAGGTAGCAGTGACTCTCATCTGCGGAGGTCCCGCCCGGCCCGTACCGGGCGTACAGCTTCACCAGGCGTTCCCGGTTGGCCTCGGCGAAGGCCTCCAACTGCCTTACATAGCCGTCCTGCTGCTCGGCACCCACGCACTTCAGGACGACCGTCAGAATCTCCTCCGACAGGTCGCGGTCGTAGCCGGTGCAGCCGGTCAGGGACACGAAGATCCGCTGCTTCGCCGTCAGCAGCCTGCGCCGGGAACTCGACGCCCAGACCCGCGATGCGGTCGTCGGACAGGTAGGAGGCCACCGCGTTGGGCTCGTCCTCGGTCCAGGCGTAGGTCGCGCACCACAGGCTGTAGGAGCGCCAGCGGGTGGCCCGGGCATCCCGGGAGTTCTACGGCACCGCGGTGGTGAGCTTGCGGGCGGCGGACGCGGAGATCCGCTCGCCGCCGCGGGTGCGCACATCGGGCTCCGCGCGCACGCGGCGCCGGACGGCCGGGGTGCGGCCGGGGGCGGGGACGAGCTCGGCCGACGTCATGACGCGTCCTCCTCGGTCGCGGCGGGCGGTTCCTGCCAGGTCAGCGTCTCCAGCGGCGGCCGCGGGCGCGGTGTGGACAGCGGGATCGCCGTGGCGGACGCTGCGTCGCTGAACAGAGCGGCTTGCGCCATGCCGGCGCGGGGACGGCGGGGGAAGGTTCCTTCCTCCGCTGCAGGCCGGGCCAGGGCGTGCCGGTCACGGTGGCGCGTCGTCAGGTCCTCTCGCTGAACAGGGAACAGGTCAGGCACGTTGAGTCCTTGGCGTCCGCGCGCAGGAGGCGTCCGCAGCCGCCCTCGCAGGAGGTAAGGGCGATGTCGGTAAAGTCGGTGACGCAGGAGAAGCACAAGTGCCGCGGCGTGTCCGGCGCGGCGGCGGTGAGAGCGATGACCAGCGCATCGACGTCGCAGTCGGGGCATTCGTGGACAGCGGTCGCGTCGCCTGCGGGCACGAAGGGATCTGTGCCCCGCTTCTGCCAGGCGTACTCGGAAGCTGCGTCGCCCGGGTCGTCCCAGGTTTTGAGGCAGAAGCGGCATGACGGCAGGTCCCCGCCCAGGACCAGGGCCTGCTGGGCGCATTCGGGGCAGAAGACCGTGCGGTCCTGCACGTCCTGGAGTCCGGCGCGCAACTCGTTCATGCGCTTGGTGAGGAAGGACTCGATGCTCTGGAGTTGGCTGCGCACCAGATACATGGTCCCCTCCACGTCGGCCTTCTGGCTCTGGTCGAGGCCGGGCACGAGGTGGTCGGAGATGAAGGGCAGCAGGAAGTTGAGCACGTCGGCAGTCCGGGCCTCGACGGCGGCGGCCGGAGCGGTCAGGCCGTAGTGCTGGAGGGCGTTACGGTCGCGGGCCAGCTTCTTCACCGCGGTGACGGCCTTGTCCGGCAGGGCGAGGCCGGTGATCCGGGTCAGCCGGGCGAAGGCTTCGTCGGTGCTACAGCTGTCGAAGTCCGCGCTGTCGAAGGCGGACCGGGTCGCCGCCTCCGGTTTCCTGAAAACCAGGGTCCAGTGTTCACGCTGCAGGCGGGCCTTGAGGAGGACCTCGGTGGCGGCCTGCAGATGCAGGACGGCGTACTTCAGTGCGCGGGCGTTGGGTAGCCGGCCCGGCAAGGTCGCCAGCTGGTCGACCACGTCGACCAAGTAGTCCAGGCCGTTGGCAATCAGCGGATAGCTCACGTCCGGCCGCTGGCTGTTGCCCTCCGCAGGCTGGGTCCTGCCGGCCATCGCCCCTCCCCCTCTGCCGGGCGGCCACCCGAGGTCATTGCATCCGCCGGATATCGGCGTCTGCTAGTTGTCGTGCACCGGACGCTTTTTGATTCCGGGTAAGGAGAGCGTATTCGCAATCAGGATCGGGCAGCTTGCGGGAGCGAACACCGCGGCCGTCGCCGCCCACGTCTCCGAGGTCCTGCCGGACGCCATTCCGCAGTGTCGTCGAGGCATCCGCACTGCCGGGCACGCTCGGCGCCCGGGTTGCGGTGGCGACCGACGGAGTCAGCTGACATTCGGATGCCAGGGCGGCGCGAGTCTTCTGCAAGGGCAGGCGCGGAAATGTGTGCGTCGTTACAGGGTGACTGACCACCGGCCACGGGAGAGTGTGTCTCTCCGTCGGGGGCGATCGTGACTGCGGCGCCGTAGACGGGCAGTTCGCCAACGGTGCGGAGGGGGCGGGCTGCATCCTCAACCAGCCGTACACGGGCAGCCAGCAGGGCCGCATACGCCACCACTGCCTCCGCGGAGCCGCCAGCCAGCATCGTTCAGCCGTACTCAGCCCGCGGAGTCCGGTGCGCACTTCCCGTTGACAGCGCCTTCCCGGACACCCCGGTTTCGATTCAAGCAGTCAGCTTGTCGTTTAAGGTCCAGCGTCGAACGCGACTCGAACTTGACGAGTGTTTTCGCAGTTCAGCGGACGTGAAGGCGGTCTTCGTCTGATCCTGTGCTCCGTCACAGAGGCAGAGGAACCAGCACGAAGGCCGTGGTCGTGAGTTTGGGGTATCGGGGCGTCTTGCGGGATGCGTTCGCGGAAGTGTCACGCTTCCGGACGGAGTTGTACGCGTGTCTGACCGCACGGGGCGACGCCCTGTTCGAGTTGTGCGACGCGCTGTTGTGCACGGACGGGCCGGTGCGGACGCTCGTCGACCTGGCACTCGCGCCGGAACACCGCCGCGGGCACGGGGCCCTCTACGCCGGCCTCAACAACGGGCGTATCGACGTCGCCCGGCTGCGTCGCGCGCTGGTGGGGATGCCGCTACCGAGAGCGACGGACGGCCGGATCGTGCTGGCCGCGGACGTCTCGCCCTGGCTGCGGCCAGACGCCAACACCTGCCCTGACCGGTCCTTCTGCCACACCTTCGGCCGGGGCGAGGGCAAGCATCAGATGGTCCCGGGCTGGCCGTACTCGATCGTGGCCGCGCTGGAGACCGGGCGCACGTCCTGGACCGCAGTGCTGGACGCGGTCCGCCTGGAGCCCGGCGCGGACGTCGCCGCAGTCACCACGGTCCAGCTCCGCGAGATTGTCGAGCGGCTCGTCGCCGCCGGCCAGTGGCAGCCGGGCGATCCCGAGGTCCTGGTCGTGCTGGATGCCGGATACGACGCACCTCGCATCGCCCACCTGCTGAACGACCTGCCCGTTGAGATCCTCGGACGGCTCCGTTCAGACCGTGTCATGCGGCGGCCGACACCGTCGCGGGTCTATGACCCGAAGGGCGGCCGACCGCCCAAGCACGGGGGCGAGTTCGTCTTCGGAGACCCCGCGACTTGGGGCGCCGAGCAGGCTGTGACGGTCACCGACACCCGCCTCTACGGGAAGGCGACGGCGCAGGCGTGGGACAGGTTGCACCCGAGGCTGACCCGCCGGGCGGCCTGGATCGGCCACGACGGACTGCTTCCCATCATCGAGGGCACCGTCATTCGCCTGACCGTGGAGAATCTGCCGAGCGGCGGGGTGAACAAGCCGGTCTGGCTGTGGTGGTCGGGCACTTCTGCCACCGCCGAGGAGGTCGACCGGTGCTGGCAGTCCTTCCTCCGCCGCTTCGACCTGGAGCACACGTTTCGCCTGTTCAAGCAGACGCTCGGATGGACCAGACCCCGGCTTCGCAGCTCGGAGGCGGCCAACCGGTGGACATGGCTGGTGATCGCCGTCTATGCCCAGCTCCGCCTTGCCCGTCCGCTGGCCACCGACCTCCGCAGACCCTGGGAGAAGCCCACTCCCCCGAACAGGCTCACGCCCGCCCGGGTCCGCAGGGGGTTCAGAAACCTGCGTGCGAAGGCCGGCTCCCCGGCCGGTGCACCGAAACCTTCCCGCCCAGGTCCCGGCCGGCCGCCCGGTTCGAAGAACCAGCGACCAACACCCCGCCACGAGGTCGGGCGAGTCCTCGCCACCGGCGAGGCATACGCCCGGCCGGCCCACCACAAGAAGGGCACCAAGCCCCGACGCACAAAGTGACCTGCGGCCCGGGCCCAGCCCCGCTGTCAGACATGCTCCGTATGCTGCGGCCCATGAGTATGAACGGGGAGTACCTGCGCGTCACACCTGCGGAATTGGACCGGGCACTCAAGGATCCCGAATGGGCCCTGGACCTCGCCGAGGAGATTCAGGACGCGCAGGAGGAGCACGAGCCAGCACAGAACGAGACGCGGCACTTCACCACGCACCAGACATGGGATCTGCTCGGCTTCCTCCTGCGACGCTCGGCCTTCCCGGTCGACATCGTCCACGGTGAGGAACCCCTCGCTGCCGACGACTGGGGCTACGGACCGCCGCAATACCTAACTCCAGATCGGGTCCGGCTGGCCGCTGACACCCTGCACCAGAAGACGTATGACCAGCTCATCCAGGGTGTCGATCCCTCCGAACTCGCCAAGGCCGAGATCTATCCCCAAATCTGGGACTCGCCCACCTCACTGGAGTGGGCCCGCGACCTGTTTACTCCCCTGACAGAGTTCTTCCAAGGGGCCGCATCCACCGGTCACGCGATGCTGATCTGGCTCGACTGAGCCACCTCCGGCGGCCGGACGTTAAATGACAAGCTGAGTGCCTGTTCCTGAAGCGGTCACGTCAGCCGGACAACTGAGCTCTCGTCGACCTCATCGGCGGCATCTCGCGCAAGGTCCTCACCCAGACATTGCGTCTGGTCGCGGTGGCTGGCTGTGGTGCTACGGCAGGTAGTGACTGGCCTGTGCTCCCAGGACGTTCAGCAGGGCGAGGGCCTCGGCGCCGGGGGATCCCGGCGGTGCGGTGAAGAGCACGAGGTACTGGTCGCGGTCGGTGAGGGTGAGCGTGTCGCAGTCGACGGTGACCTCCCCGACGGCCGGGTGGCGGAAGGTCTTGGTGAGCATCGGCGCGGCCTGGACGTCGTGTCGTTCCCAGAGCCGTGCGAAGTCGGGGCTGGTGTCGCGGAGTTCGGCGACGAGGCCGGTCACCGCGGGATCGGTGGGGTAGCGGGCGACGGCGGCGTGGAGCTGCATCACGACGCTCAGGCGGAAGTCGGCGGCGTCGGAGATCCCGTACAGCGTCGCATCGGCGGGCTGCGGCCCGGGGAAGGCCCGGCGAGCGAGGTTGCGGTCCTCGGGGGCGAGCGGGGCGAAGTCCTCCATGAGCGCGGCCGCGAGGTCGTTCCACGCGAGGACCTCCAACGCGGCGGACAACACGAAGCCGGCTGTCTGCGGCAGCCGCTGAAGGAGCGCGAGGACGCTGGGGCGGACGTCGCGCCGGTGCAGTCCGGTCCGGTTGGGTGCGGTGCCCGCGAGGGTGTGGAGGTGGTCGGACTCGGCGTCGGTGAGCCGCAGCGCGCCGGTGATCGCGGCCAGGACGTCGCCTGAGGGGCGTGGCGCCCTGCCCTGCTCGAGCCGGATGTAGTACTCGGTGGAGATGTGCGCGAGGACCGCCACTTCCTCACGGCGCAGGCCTGGTGTGCGCCGGCGCGGTCCGGTGGGGAGGCCGACGTCCTGCGGGCGGAGCCGCTCGCGGCGGCTGCGGAGGAACGCGCCGAGTTCCTGTTTGTCCATACGCCCAGTGTGCGCGCGACAGCGGCGGCGGATCCTGGTACAGCCTGTGCCTGTATCCGGTCCGGGTGCGGCCTGACGCTGTTTGGCATGACGAACCACACGAACACCACCCACAGTGCACCCGTCGGCCTGCTCACCGGCAAGGTCATCTTCATCACCGGCGCCAGCCGCGGCATCGGGGCGGCGGCGTCCCGGCTCTTCGCCTCCGAGGGCGCCGCCGTCGTGCTCGCCGCCCGCAGCACCGGCGCCCTGGAGAGTCTCGTGAAGGAGATCCGCGCCGAGGGCGGCACCGCCGACGCCGTCACCCTGGACCTCGTCGACAGCGCGAGCATCCGCGCCGCCGTCGACCGCGTCGAGGAGCTGCACGGACGTCTTGACGGCGCCTTCAACAACGGCGCGGTCATCCAGCAGCCCGGCCCGGTCGACGCCACCAGCGACAAGGACATCGACGAGCAGTTCACCGTGAACTTCCGCGCTCACTGGACCGCCATGAACGCCGAGATCGCCCTCATGCGCCGCACCGGCGGCGGGGCCATTGTCAACACCTCCAGCATCGGCAGCCGCCGCTCCAACCCCGGCCTGCCCGCCTACGGGGCCATGAAGCGCGCGCTCAACAGCCTCACCGAGACAGCCGCGGTCGACCTGGCCCCCGCCAACGTCCGGGTCAACGGCATCACCCCCGGCGGCACCGCCACCGAAATGATCGACGAATGGGAAGCGGCCACTCCCGGCCTCATCGAAGGGATGAGCGCAAAGATCCCGATGGGCCGGATGGGCGAGCCCCGGGAGATCGCCGAGGCAGCCGCCTGGCTGCTCAGCGACCGCGCCTCGTACGTGACCGGCGCGATCATCCCGGTTGACGGCGGCGCGGGCGCCTGACCAGGGCAGCCCAGCACCCCTGTCGGCGCCCACACTCTCGGCGCCGAGCCGTCACTCCCGTAAGGGCCGTCCAGCAACCCCAGCGGGCTCCGCGACGCGCAGACCCCGCAGTACCCGGCCCCCGGTCCGGATACTGCGGGGCGGCCCTTACGGCCCCCACACCGCCACCTTCAAGAAAGGCGGCACACCCGACCGTGAACAGCCCCCCGGACGTGGAGCCGTACGCCGCGCCCGCCCGCGCCGGCGACCTCGCCGGTCTTCCGCCGACCCTGGTCCAGGTCGGTGAACTCGACGTCGCGACGCCTACCACGGCTGGGACGCCGTGGCCCCCCAGGCGCCGTCGAGCGTGAGGATGCGCGACGAACGCACCGCAGCGCTGCGCCACGCCCTCCAGGGCTGATCACCCGCCGGGACACGGCAAAGCCTCCCGGCGGACGGCATCGCATGCCGGCCACCGGCGACATGCCCGGTGCCAGCCTCGTCCACCAACAGTTGCAGTACACCGAGAAGGAGCTCAGAAATGACAAACCTGTCGGGAAAGGTAGCGGTCGTCACCGGCGCCAGCCGTGGGATCGGCCGAGCCGTCGCCGTTCGACTGGGACGGCTCGGCGCGAGCGTCGTGGTCAACTACTCGCGGGACGCGTCGGGGGCCGCCGCAACGGTGGCCGAGATCGAGACCGCGGGCTCCCGCGCCGTCGACGTCCGCGCCGACGTGTCGAAGCCGGACGAGATCGAGGCGCTCCTCGACACGGCGCGCAGCCGGTTCGGCGGCCTTGACATCGTCGTGGCCAACGCGGGCATCGACGAGACGGGCGGCCCTGTTCTGGACGTCACGGAAGCCGAACTACGACCGCATGTTCAACGTCAACGCCAAAGGCGCGTTCTTCACGCTGCAGAAGGCAGGACGCACGGTCGACAGCGGCGGCTCGATCGTCTACATCGGCTCCAGCTCCACGCTCCGCCCGACGGCCGGCTTCGGTCTCTACACGTCGAGCAAGCTGCCCCCGACTTTCCTCGTCTCAGTGCTCGCCCAGGAAATCGGCGAACGCGGCGTCACCGTCAACGCGGTCATCCCGACTGCGACGGACGGCGCGGGCTACTTCACCGAAAGCAAGCCCGACGACCCGCTCCGTCAGCTCGTACAGAACGCCAGCCCCCTCGGCTCACGCATGGGAACGGTCGACGACGTCGCCGACGCCGTCGAATTCTTCACCGGCAAGCTGTCCCGCTGGATCAGCGGACAGCAACTGCTCGTCAGCGGCGGCGCACTCAGCTGAATTGTGCGACAAGGATCAATAGAACCGTGAGTATCGGCGAGATTGCTCATGGGGGCGCGCGTCGACGTGCCGGGGCTGCCGCCTTCGGCGCATACCTCCGCGACCGCAATGAATGGGTCGCGGCTTCCCTACCCGCATCATCATCGGCATTCTCAAAGGCAAGGGGGCATGTGGCATGACCAGTGACGACAGTATTTACAACAGCCCGGGCGCAGGTCCCGGCCAGGCGGGAGTCGTTCGGGCCGGCGTAGTGCAGGCCGCCCCGGTTCCGTTCGATCCGGTGGCCACGTTGCGTGTGGTGGAACGGTGGCTGTCCGAGGCGGCCGAGCGGAACCTGGATCTCGTGGTGTTCCCCGAGGCCTTCATCGGCGGGTACCCCAAGGGATCGGCGTTCGGGGGCGTGGTGGGCGACCGCACCTCTGCCGGACGAGACGAGTTCGCCCGGTATTGGAACGGCGCCGTGGAGGTGCCCGGCCCTGTCACGGACCGCCTGGGCGAACTGGCGGCCGATGCCCGCACGCACCTGGTCATCGGCGTCGTCGAACGGGAATACGGCACGCTCTACTGCACGGTCCTGTTCTTCTCCGACACAGGAGCCTTCCTCGGGAAGCGGCGCAAGCTCATGCCTACCGGCGCCGAGCGGATGATCTGGGGGTTCGGCGACGGCTCAACGCTTGAGGTGCACCGTACGAAGATCGGCCGACTCGGGGCCGTGATCTGCTGGGAAAACCTCATGCCCGCGACGCGGATGGCCATGTATGCGCAAGGCATTGAACTGTACTGTGCGCCGACAGCGGACAGCAGGGAAAGCCACCACGCGACCATGCGCCATATCGCCATGGAAGGCAGATGCTTCGTGCTGGCGGCGAACCAATGCCTGCGCATGAAGGACTTCCCCCCGGATCACCCCACGCCGTACGGCGACGACCCAGAGCACGTCATCTCCCGGGGTGGCAGCAGCATCATCGGCCCGCTAGGCGAAGTGCTGGCCGGGCCCGTCCTGGATCAGGAGGCCCTGCTGACCGCGGACCTCGACATGGGGCAGATCCCGTGGGCTCGCTACGACTTCGACCCCGTCGGCCACTACGCGCGGCCCGACATCTTCCGCCTCCACGTGGACACCACAGCCCGCCGCGCCGTACAGACCAGCGACGGCCCCAGCGTATGCCTCTCGGACGATCTGCCCAGCGAGTCCACCTGATCGCGTGCCGCGCCTGAGGACACCACCGACACTTCCATCCCCTCTCCGAGGCCTTCCGGCCCGCTTGGACACCGCCCATGAATGCACAGCCCGTCACCATCCCCTCCCTGAACGACATCGCGGATGCAGCCAGACGGATCCGCAACGTAGTGCGCCGCACACCCGTGCTGCAGGTGGCGGCCGGGGAGTTGGACGTGCCCATCCCCGTCAATTTGAAGCTGGAATTCCTCCAGCACACCGGCTCCTTCAAGGTCCGCGGCGCGTCTAACGTGCTCGCTTTCCTGCGCGCCGCGCAATGCGGTGCACCGGCCGCCGGCGTCTGCTGCGCGTCGGGGAGCAACCACGGGGCCTCCGTGGCCTGGGCGGCGCGCGAAGCTGGCCTGCCCGCCACCGTGTTCGTGCCCGACTTCGCACCCAGGGCGAAGACCGACATCATCGAATCGCTCGGCGCGCGCCTGCGCCGGGGCGACGGCTTCTACGCCGATGCACTCGCGGCCAGCCAGGACCATGCCCGGCAAGAGGGCGCCTTCCATGTCGACGCCTTCGACGACCCGCAGACGGTGGCAGGGCAGGGCACGCTCGGCCTGGAACTCGCCGAGCAGGTACCGGAGGGGCAGACCGTCTTGGTCGGGTGCGGTGGTGGAGGCCTGTACGCAGGAATCGCCCTGGCGCTGGCGGGGCGTAACCGCGTGATCGCAGCCGAACCGTCCTCCGCGCCCTCGCTCACAGCGGCGCTGGAGGCAGGAGAACCGGTGGACGTCGAAGTCGGCGGGATCGCCGTGGACAGCCTGGGTGCCCGCCGGGCGGGCCGCATCGCCACCGCCGTCGGCCTCTCGCTCGGCATGAAGACCCTCACCGTCGCAGACGAGGACATCGCCGCCGCCCGCGCACTCCTCTGGCACCGGCTACGCATCGTTGCCGAACCCGGCGGAGCCACCGCCCTCGCCGCGCTGCTTGCCCACCCCGAACACTTCCCGGACGGGGCCACCGTCGTCATCTCAGGAGCCAACACAGACCTCCCACCGAGCGTTGACAGCTGAGCGACCGAATCAATGTGCGGCTCAGGGCTACGTATCTGGCACAGGCCGCTGCACGCGATGATCGAGGCCTTCACCGGTGCCGGTTTCCGGATAACGGTCATCAGCGAGCCAGAGCCTGATCCAGCCGCCCGCGAGCTGTTCCCTGAAATCGTCGCGGCCACGCCGCGCTTCCTTTGCTTCCTGTTCTTCGTCCTGCAGGCCGACTAGGGCCTGTGTGATGTTGCGGTCAACCGGTTGCCTTCAGGAGGTCATCGGTCCAGATCATTGAGGAGATGCGGACAGGTCACGTCGCAGCTGAGCAGGAACTCAGCGGTGGGGCTCCCGGAGGCTGTTCTTGCTTCGTACGGTGGCTGCATGGGCAGGGACGGAGCGCCCCGGCTAAAGCTGACCGTGATCACAGATGACGTTTGCGGGCCGCGGTTGTGCCGGGGGTGCGGTGATCCGCTGATGCCGTCGGCGAAGTCGACGGCAGCGTACTGCGAGGACGCGTGCCGTTCACGGCACTGGCGGCGGATGCGGCGGGCGAGAGCTCGGACCGAGGCGGTGAAGGCCGACGTGACGGCCTCGTGTCCGCAGTGCGGGGCGGTGTGGACGGTCGGTGTCGACCGCCCGGTCTCCGCGGTCTACTGCTCTCCCGCCTGCCGCAAACGGGCCTGGCACACGCGGCGCGCGCACTCCGGCGGGGTGTGGGCCTGCGCGTCCGGTACCGGTGGCACCGCTTCGGGCGCCGGGGCCGTACGCCTTTCCCTGCCGGGCGAGGCAGTCGGATCGTGCGAAGTGACGGGCTTCCAGGGCGAGTTGACGGCACGCGAGGGTGTTGTCCCCGGTGCACGTGGGGGTGATGTCCGGATGACCGGGATGGTCGGCAGTGTGACCCGGCAGCGCTACGACGAGCTGGTCAGGCTGGGGCGCGACTGGGTCGAGACGATGAGCAGCGTCCAGTGGCAGCTCGGGGACGCCGGCCTGGAGATCGAGCCGATGCGCTCCTACGGAGGCGCGAACCCGACGGGGAGCGAGGAGTTGTTCACCGTCAGCAAGGCGATCCGGATGTTCGCCGAGGACGTCGGCCCGGCCTATTCGACCGTCCGGGACTACCGGTGGGTGGCCTCGCGCTGGCCGAAGGAACGCCGACGGACGGGCGTCTCCCACACCATCCACAAGATCCTCGCCTCCATCCCCAACGAGCAGGAACGGTTCGAGGCGGTCGACAACCCCCCGCCCAACCCGCGCGGCGGCCCTGCGCGTTGGACGCACGACAGCGCGAAACGGATCGTCGGCTGGAAGGTCGACACCCCCGAGAGCGTCCAGGAGAAGGTGGACGCGATCCACGACCTCGCCGCCGACGACCAGGTCGCCGCGCGGGTGGCCACCGACTTCCTGCGCCGCCCGGCAGTCGCCTCGAAGGCGATGGCCGACGATTATCCGGACTACCGGCGGGCGGCCTGAGAACCCATCTTTGAACCTCGGCGGACGTCGCCGAGCTCGAACTCAGTCGGACAGCGCGACCGGGGACCACATGCCGAACCACTGCTCGGCGCCGTAAGCCTCAAACCGCTCCACCTCGATGAACCCCAGCTTCGCCGCGAGGCGCATCGAGCGGACGTTGGCGGTCTGGGTGGCGAGCACCACTGGTTCACCGGGAAGCGCGCCGGCGAACCAGTCGAGTGCCGCGGCGCACGCCTCGGCGGCGTACCCGCGTCCCCACGCCTGCGGCAGGAACAAGTAGCCGAGCTCAGCCTTCCCAGCAGCCTGACGAAGGTGCCCCGTTTCTCTGTAGAGCGTGATCTGGCCGATCATCTCTCCGTCGAGATCGACTATGAAAAGGCCAGGGCGCCGGCTGGGCGCCACCGGCATCTCGTGCTCCAGCTCATCACGCGGCCGGGGGCCACCGAGGTAGGTGCCCACCTCTGGCGAGGCCAGCAGCTCGATCACCGCCGCACGGTCCCGGGCCTCGGGCTCACGGAGCACGAGCCTCTCGGTCCTGATCGGGACAGGTGGCCAGGCGACGGGTCCAAGATCAGACATGCTGGCCAGCTAATCAGCAGGCTCGGTAGCGATCAAGACTCGTGGTCCGATCAACCCACCTGCCCGGGCCCGTCCCCAGCACGGTCGCGTCGCAGCAACTCGGTGACCCGGCCTAGCCACCCTCTGCGGGGCTGGTTGTCCCTGTCAATCAAGAAGCCCGCTGTCTGCAGCGGGTCACGCGGAGGCTGGCCCGTTTGGTGGCGGTGCCAGTAGATGGCCACCCCCCGCTCCAGATCGCCCAGGTCTACGCTGCCGGTCCTGGACAGAACGACCGATCCCTCCGGCCCTTCAGGGGCAGCGAGCGTCAACACGCCACCGTCCGGTGAGTACGCCGCTGTGTACTCACCCTCATCTACGTCAATCGCCTCAATCCAGTTCGTAGCGTGAATGTAGGACTCGAAGACGAGCAGGTCCTCGTCGCGATCGAAGATGAGTACGGTGTCGGGAGGCAGCTCCATGCCGATCACTGTGGCAGCCCCGCTCGTCGTGCAGCCACCAAAATAGACGGCGTCTAAGTCAGCCCCGCGGCATGCCCTTTGTCGCGTAGGCGTACCAGAGCCGCGCAGCTGCCCATGCCGCTACGAGACCGACTGCAATGCCCCTAACCCACGCGGCCGGAAAAGACAGGGCGTAGCCAGCTACCAGCACGAAGGCAGCAAGGCCGGGGGCGAGGCTTACGCTGCTTCTCCACACGGCGGCGTTGCGCCGGGCGATACCGTACCGGGGGTCCAAGATCCGGACAGCACATGGCCCGCAGAGAAGAATCGGTATGTAGCCCGCGTTGCCGCGCTCCATGATCGCTCGGGCCACCACGACGCCCGAGCTGTCGCACTCGGTTTCTTCTTTGCCGTAGGAGTATCGGTGAGCGATGCGGCATGGGCATGCGCAGCCGCCCCGCCCCCAATTGCCCGATCCTATCTCGATGTCGTCGGGCGCCCATACTGTGCGCCGTACCTCTTGCCCGCCGTTGGTGACGGCTTGCGTGAGATGTCGTCCGCGGCTTCACTGCATGCGGATGATCGTCTTTCCGTTGACTTTCTGGGCCGGGTTGAAGGCGGCGACAGCGTCGTCGAGGTTCGCGACCTGGCCGATATGCGTCCGCAGACGTCCCTCCCGTACCCGCCGGGCGATCTCGCCCAGCTGGGCGCGGTCGGAGACGACAACGAAGTCGACCGCCAGGCCGTCGGCCGGCCGCACCTCCGGCGGGCCGGTGACGGTGACGAATGTTCCTCCACCTCGCACCAGCCGGGCCGATCGAGCGCCGATGTCGCCGCCGAATACGTCGAAGACGAAGTCGACTCCGCCGACGTCTTCCAGCGTGTCGTTGTCGAGGTCGACGAACTCGTGCGCGCCGAAGTCGAGTGCGCTCTGGTGGTGGGCGGCGCGTCCGGTGCCGATGACGTGCGCACCGGCCTCTCGCGCGAGCTGAGCCACCATCGATCCGACCGCGCCGGCGGCGCCGTGCACGAGCACGCTCTGCCCCACCGAGAGGTGCCCGTGCTCGAACAGTCCCTGCCAGGCAGTCAGGCCCGTCATCGCGACGCTCGCGCCGACCGTGAAGTCGATGTCGCCGGGCAGCGGCGCGAGGTTGCGCGCCTCGTCGACGACGTACTGCGCGAGGGTGCCGTCGCGGGACCAGTCCGTGAGGCCGAACACGCGCTGCCCGACCGACAGCCCTGCCGTTCCATAGGTGATAGAGGTGACCACGCCGGCCACCTCGTGTCCGGGGATCGAGGGCGTCCGATTCCGGCCGAGGCGATCGACCCAGGTCGAGGGCCACTCCAGCTCGTCCCCGGTGAAACCCGACGCATGAACTTCGACGACGACGTCGCCGTAGTTCGCGCCGTCAAGGCTGGCGAGGCGCGCCGTCTCCGGATCGGGTCGTTCAGCCAGCGTCATCCCGGCGGTTCCGGCGTCGGGGTCAGTGACCACGATCGCTTTCATTTGTGTTTCCTCCTTCTGTACAAGCTCTGTCCGTTCCCGTCGCGAGGTGGACGGGAACGGTGTGCGTGCCGGGCGCCACAACGTGTTCGGCCGGTTGGGCAGGGTCGTCGCGGCCGTGGCGCAGACCCTGCAGGGTCACGTTCGCGTCGATGGGAAAGCCCGGCTGCCACTGCAGGCAGTGGTTGGGAGGCCGCTCGCCTCGCTGGTCCGATCTCGTGATGAGTTTCGCCGGTATCGCCACCCACTCAGTCGCGTGCGTAGCTGCTCCGGCCCGCCGCTGCTCACTACTGCCCGGCGCTAGTGGGCAGCGGGCGCAGGGACGGCTCCGTTTCGGTCGACGCGGCCGACAGATGGGACGCGTCCAAGTCCCGTCACTGCATGGCCACGCCGATGCGCAGTCTCGCGGCTCGTGCCCCGCGTGCACCGTGGCCCACCATCGGGATCGGTCGGTGGCAGGGCGCGTCATGCTGGCATGAGCACGATCTTCTTACCGCCGGCCCGTCCGGCAACCACTCGGGTGATTGCGGCCGGTCCTTCGCTGAGCGGCAGGGGTTCTGGTGCGAGTTTCAAGGTTCCAGCCGCGGCCTGCTCCGCCAGCTGGGCAAGCTGCGCGGCGTTGGGCTCGATGTAGAGGTCCCAACTCGTGATGCCTCGTTCCTCCGGAGGCGCGTCCGAGGTCAGGGAGCACAGCCGGCCGCCGTCACGCACCAAAGGCAGGGCTGCGGCCGCCGTGCCGGCGGCGATGATGAGGGCAGCGTCGAACCCGCCGCGTACCTCGGTCGACCAGTGCGGATCGTGGTAGTCGACGACCTCCATCGCTCCCAGACCGAGCAGACGCTCAGCAGCGGTAGCAGACGCGGTCGCGGTTACCTCGATGCCCTGGGCCGCGGCGAGTTGGACGGCCAGGGCTCCGGTGCCCCCGCCTCCGTTGGTGATCAGGAGCCGCTGTCCTCGGCTGAGGTCCAGCTTCTCCAAAGCCTGCAGCGCGGTGAGCCCGTTGACAGGCAGTGCCGCTGCGTGTGCCGCGTCCAAGCCTGGTGGGCAGGCCGCCGCGTGATCCGCGTTGATCAGAACGCGTTCGGCCCAGAAGCCGCTTCCTCCGGGCAGCGGGGCTTCGTGCGCGAGCACCCGGTCGCCCACGGCAAACTGGGTGACACCCGCACCGACGGCCAGCACCTTGCCTGCGCCCTCCACTCCCAGCGCCGCCGGGGGGCGCAGCCCCACGTCCCAACGAGCGTCGATTTCCAGTTCGTCCCACGGTCCGACCCCGGCGGCCTCAACCGCGACCAGGATCTGGCCCGGCTCGGGAGATGACGGTTCGGGCAGTTCCAGCAGGGCGACTTCCGTCTCTGCCCTGGACACTCCGCACGCCTTCATAGTGGATCTTTGTCCTCTCACTCGGTCCGGCCGACCAGGAGGTACGGGCCGGGAACCCAAATCCGGCAGCGGTGCCGAATAGGGGCATTACGAACGCCTTCACAGTAGATCTTTGTCCTCGCGCTCAGTTCGACCGACTGGTTCCAGTTCCCCAGCGCTTCGGGCAGCAGCGTTGCCGCCGGCGCCAGGTTCCGCGCCGCTTCGTGCTGCGCCGTTCGACGACCTCACGGTGCGGGTCGGAGAAGCCGTTGCCGGGCAAGCCGGAGGTCCGCCGACGCCGTTGGATCATTCGGATCACCGACGACCGGGGGCGCCGACCGGTGACCGGCGGCGCTGGCCGCCGGTCTGGCTCTCCGGGGTGGGTCGGCCTCGAGGCCCAGTGGCGTCCGCAGCCTGCGGACTTCGGCCCCGGTCGTTCCCGGTGCCGTCGTTGGTCAGACGAACGTGAACAGCTGGTCGGTTTCGAAGCGTGAAATCGGGCTGTTGTATACCTTCGCGGGGTCGGGGTAGCCGAGGGCCAGCAGCACGGTCGTGGTGTGTCCGGTTTCGCGGATCTTGAACGCCTTGTCGACACTGGTCGGGTCGAACCCTTCGAGGGGCATGGCTTCGACGCCGAGCTCAGCGGCCGCCATCATGGTCAGACCCATCGCGAGGTAGGTCTGCTTTTCCATCCAGTGGTTCAGGTCCTTGTAGCCGTAGTTGCGCAGGTTGAGGAAGTCGCGGGTCATGGACTCCCACCGCGCCTGCTTTGCCGGGTCGGGGAACCGGCCGTCGGCCCGCTCCTTGTCGAACACGGCCTGGAGGTGGCCTCCGGGAAGATCCGCCCTGGTGGTGAGTATGACGGTGTGTGAGGCGTTCAGGATCTTCTCGCTGTTGTCCTGGAATCGTTCGCCGAGGTTGGCCGCCAGCCGCTCCTTGCCTTCGGGCGTGGCGAGGACGTAGAAGTGGTTGGGCTGCACGTTCGTCGACGACGGCGTCGAGCGCAGGAATCCCAGCAGTTGCTGGAGTGTCTCCTCGGGGATCGTCTTGCTGGGGTCGAAGTACCTGGTGAGGTGCTTGTTCATGAGCTTGCCGAGATCCATGTCATCCTGCCTTTGTCTTGTGATCACGAGATGAAGAGTCAGTGATTCGTGCTGGTCGGGTTAGTTCTTGCCGCGGGCCAGCAGTTCGTTGACGCGGGCGAAGTTCATGCCCGTCGTCGCCGAGACGAGGTCGCCCGCGAGGAGTGCCTTCGCGGCCTCTTCGACCGCTCCCATCGCGTGGGCGTAGAGCAACGGACCCAAGCTGATGCGCTTGACTCCTGCCTGCTGCAGTTCAGCGACGGTGAGCACTTTGTCCGACGGAGACACCAGGACGTTGACCGGTGTCGGGGCGACAGCGGTGACGATCGCGACGAGTGCGTCGCGGTCGGGTGGGAACGGCGCGTAGACCACATCTGCGCCCACCTCAGCGAAGGCCGTCAGACGCCGAATGGTGTCGTCGAGATCCGGTCGCCCCTGGATGAAGTTGTCGGTGCGGCCGGTAACGACGATGCGTCCCTTCGAAGCGTCAACGGCGCTACGTACGCGACTGACTGCTTCGTCGAAGTCGCGGATCGGCATATCGGGTTCGCCCGAGGTGTCCTCCACCCCGATCCCGGCCAGGCCGGACTCCACGGCGGCCTCAACGGTCGCGGCGACGTCCTCAGGCGTGTCGCCGTATCCGTCCTCGAAGTCTCCGTTGACGGGCAGCCCCGTGAGGCGGCCGAGCAGCCGTGCATGCTCAAGGTGCTCTTCGCGGGTGACTTGGTGACGCCCGTCGAGGCGGCCGAGCGTGGCGGCGATCGCCGCAGACGATGTCGCGATCGCCTCGAAGCCGGCATCGGCCAGCATCAGCGCCGAGAGGCCGTCCCAGGCGTTGGGTATGACGAGGCCACCGTCGCGGGTGTGCAGCGCCATGAATTGCTCATAGAGTTCGGAGCCCGGCATGTCGAGCCTTCCTGAATGATCGTTGACTCAGTGGGGGGGGCCGACTGCGTGCCTGAGCCGCGTCGAGGGTTCCAAAGAACAACCGGCGGGTGGGGTGTTGCCGGCGGCCGCGTGGCGCTTCCTGACGCCGCCCGGCCTCAACAGACGCGATGACGCGGGCCGTGGGCGATTCTGCGGACTCGACGAGGCGGGTCCGGCGTGTGCCCTCGTCCACCGGAGTTCCCATGTATCCCGCAGCACGGTGGTGGGTCTCTCCGCGGGCCGCCGGGGGGCGGCGGTTCGGGGCGCGGGTTCACTGGGGCACGGTCGTATCGACCGAGTCAACGGCGGGGATGTCGAGGTCGGTCTGGTTGACGTTGTTGATGAAGTTGGTGAGCAGGAACTGCACCGCGACCGCGACGATGGCGAGGATCTGCGCGTCGGTGTATCCGGCGCCCCGTACCTCCGCGAGGTCGGTGTCGCTGACCTGCCCGCGGCTCTCGACCACCTGCTGCGCGAAGCGAGCGGCCGCGGCACGTTTGGGATCGCCCGAGCTCCCGACGCGGGCGAGCTTGATGTCGTCGTCCGACATGCCACCGAATTCGGTCGCGACGTGGGTGTGCATCGCCAAGCAGTAACCGCAGCCGTTGGCCTGCGACACGGCCAGCGCGATGCTGTGCCGCGTCCTTCCGTCGAGAACCCGGCTCAGGGTGCCTTGCAGAGTCGTGACGACCTCAAGAACGGCCGGATTGGACGCGAGGGTCTTGAACATGTTCGGGACGAAGCCGAGCTGCGCACCAACGTTGCCGAGTATCTGCTGTGCGCCGGCAGGCACGTCCTCTGGAGCGGGAACGTTCAGTCGTGTCACGGCGAATCGACCTCCGATCGGGGTGTGAATAGTCGACGAGCCCGAGCCGGGCTCGCGGTGCTTCGGAGCTCCGCCGCAGGCTCTTCCTGCGCCGGCCGCAACCTCGACGGTCGCGTCGGTTGCGCCCGGTGGCCTGCGTTGAGAGGGGTGACTCCGTGGGTGCCGAGTTGCGGATCTCTTCATCACCTCGGACACCACATAGAAAGGACTATACAGACCAGAAATGTCTGTGCAACCCCACTCCCGGAAGGGAAAGGTCCGCCAGGTTTGCTGCGGGCGGGTCGAGATCGGGCCTCGTCATTAAATGTGCAGGTCAAAGCTGCAGGTGAGTTTCGTCGTGAGCGACTGTGCCAGTCGGACCGCGCGGGCTCGTGTCGACCTGACTCGATCCGGATCGATTGATTGAGTGGACTATTTAGTCCAAGCTAGATTGAGGGCTCGGCTGGAACGACGACAAGACCTGCCGGCTCTGCCTGCACCTCCATCTCGCATCCGTCCACGATGAGGTACTGGTTGACATGGCTGTCGCAGCACAGGTCATCGACGCCAGGGTGTCGCGCCGCCTCGGCGCCTACCTCGATGCGTCACGACCCCGGGCTGCACCGCGCCGGCCCTCTCCGTCACTGCGTCAGGACGGAACCCTGCAGGAGGTTTTCGCCGAGGAGGCCGCAAGCCCCGGACCCCGGGGCGCCGCGGCGGGCGGCCGCGGAACTGGGCGATGTCGGCCAGGTCCGGTCCTGGCTTACAGGCCGCGACGTCACGGATACCTGCGTGAAGAATCACAAGGGCGTCACCTCTCGCCGGTCGGCCTTTATGGTCGTATTGGTGCCACAACTGATCCGCCTGGAGATCGAGGCCACCGCGCTTGTGATGCGCTCCACGGCTGAGCAGCACGAGTGAGTAACGTGCCTGAGGGAGACACCGTGTCCGCAACCAGCGATGTTCGCCGCACGCCACGCGGCCTGGAGACCCGTTCACGGATCGTTGATTCGGCGGCCAAGCTGTTTTATGTCAGGGGCGTCAACGCCACCACGCTCGATGACGTCCGGCTGGCGAGCGGAACGAGCAAGTCGCAGTTGTACAACCACTTCGAGGACAAACGCGCGCTGATCCACGCCGTGATCGACGTGCAGTCGAAGTTCGTCCTCGCCCGCGAGGAACAGCACCTGCGCGGTGTGAAGACCCTCGCCGGTCTGCGCCGCTGGCGCGACGCCCTGGTCCACGCCAACTCACTGCAGGACGGCTCGTATGGGTGCGCGCTGGGAGCGATGTCGATTGAGCTGTCCGACAACGATGAGCGGTCCCGCCAAGCGCTCAACGCATCATTCGATGCCTGGCAACGGATGCTCGTCGAGACACTGACCCGGCTCCGCGTCCTCGGCGTACTCTCCGAGGACGCCGACCCACAACGCTTGGGCACTGGTCTGCTGGCCGCTCTGCAGGGAGGTTACGTGCTCGCACAGAACGCGCACAGCTCCGAGCCGATGGCCGTCGCGCTGGACATGGCGCTGGACCACATCGCGTTCTTCGCTCGCAACTGAGCCCACCTTCGCGGTTCGAGGAGCGCGTTCGGCTCCGCCGCCACCTGTCTGGAGCAGCTACCTGTACGACCTTGCCCGGCGCACGGACGCATCGAGCCTCATGCGCGCCGGATGACCAGCAACGCCACGTCGTCCAGGTGGTCCACCGCGACAGCAGCGTCGAGGACGCGGTCAGCGGTCTCCTCGGCATTCAGCCCGTCGTGGAGGGCCGCGCCAGCCAGTGTTCCGGCTCGTTCCAGTCCGGCCTCCAATGTGAGGCCCGGTCCTTCGACCACGCCGTCGGTGACCATGACCAGCGCGCTGTCCTCGTGCAATGCGAAGGTCTCCTCGCCGTACTCGGTGCCGAGCACGACTCCTAGCACCGGGCCTCCCGGCAACTCGTGGATGCTGTGGCTGCCGTCGTCGCGTGCGTACAGCAACGGCACATGGCCGGCGCTCGCACCGGTGACCCGTCCGTCGCCTGGGTCGATACGCAGCATGGTGCAGCTGGCGAATCGTGCTGCGCCCATCGTGACGAGCAGCTCGTTGGTGCGCGTCAGCACGGTTGCGGGATCCGGTTCGTGGGCGGCGATCGCGCGCATGGATGCGCGCACCTGTCCCATGAAGGCGGCGGCGTCCACGTCGTGCCCTTGGGCGTCGCCGATCTCCAGGGCGACGGCACCGTCGGGCATGACGAAGGCGTCGTACCAGTCTCCGCCGATGTCGAGCCCGTCGCGGCTTGGTCGGTATCGGGCGGCGACCTCCAGGCCGGGGAGGTGCTCGGGCAGCGTGGGGAGCATGGTCTGTTGGAGCGCCGTGGCCAGCTCGACTCGTGCCTCTTGCAAGCTAACGCGTTTCAGTGCCTGGCCTGCAAGATCGGCAAGAGTACCCATGAGGGCGCGCTCATCCGGGGACGAGTGGTGTTCGCTGTCGTAGGTCACCAGCCAGGCCCCGAGCGGCTGATCGCCGATCGGGCTGAGGGAGGTGATCGAGATGGCGTAGCCGGAGTCGAGCTGGTCGAAGTACGGCACCATGGCTCCGTGCGGCCAGCGGCGGATGTAGTCCTCCTGGTTGGGAATGAACTGCGGCTCGCCAGTGCGGATCACATAGGGCAGCGCGCTGGGGGCGTCTAGCGGCAGGCCGTGCAAGGCGGCCACCGGTATCGGGATCCCGGCATCGGAGGAAACGCGTAGGCGGCCTTGCGTGATGAACGCCAGCGCGGCGCCGGTACCACCGAAGGTCGCGGCGAGCCGGGTCAGGACGACCTGCCGTACTTCTTGCTCCGTGACTGCGGTCATCACGGCGGAGGAGAAGGCTGCGATCTCGTCGGCGCGCTGACGTTCAGCACTCAGCGCGTCCTTCGCTCTGCGTCTGCGCGCTTCCCTCTTGGTGTCGTCGCGGATCACTCCGAAGACCTGCTCAGGGCCGCCAGACCCCAGAATGAGCCGACGGGCCCGGCAGACCAGAAGGTGCCAGTCATCGCGCTCGGTAAGGAATCGCAACCTGGTCCAGGGGGACCGGGCGGCCGTCGAACGCACGAGCCGCCGCAGCGCCCCGCGGTCATCGGGGTGGACTCGCCGAACCACCTCGGACAACGACATGGAGGCCTCTGGGAACAGCGCCGCCAAGGCGGGTGCACCACCCAGCCACTCCAGCTCGCGCTCCTGGGGTGAATACGTGCACAGACCGAGGTTGGCGGCCTTGGCTGCCAGACGGAACGGGATCAGCAGGGCGCCCAAGTCGTTTCCCGCGTTCAATGAGTGCACCCACACCAGCGACTCGCCACCTACGGGATCATTCACTGGTCGTGCCTCGACAAGGCAGACGACAGATGCTGTACCTGGCCCGGGGAACTCCAGCACCCGCATCGCAACCGTCTTCGTCGTGGCGGCGTGGGCCACGAGACTCTTGACCGCAGTCAGCTGGCTTGCGGGCAACAGATCACCGAAGCCACGACCCACGCACTGCTCCACGGACCTGCCCAGTGTCCTGGCCATTGCCGCGTTGAGGCTGCGGATCGCTCCGTCCAGGGTCAAAAGAGCCGACGGTGTAGCCATCTGAAGAAGTTCGTCCGAGGCGCCCATTTGCCGCTCACCCTCATCGTCGAGCGATATGACCTCGTCGTCCTTCATCAACTATCTGCCGCAGAGGAGGCCTCGTCCACGCGGCCGGTCACTCTGGGGCGGCACCGGCCGACTGCGTGTATCGACGAACGCCGACGATCGTCCTCCCGGTGATCCGCTCGGTCTGATCGAAGGCGACAGCGGCGTCATCGCGGGTCGGGACGTTGCCGATGGTCACGTGCGCCTGGTCAATGGGGAGGGGACAAACAGAAGGGCGGGGACCGCTTCGGCCTCAGAGGCGGCGCCGGGGGCCTGGATCGTCCCGTGGTAGTGCCGGCCCGGAACCCAGGCGCACTCGGCCGGGTGCGGCTCCGGCCGGTCCCGCCGCCCGGGAGGCGCACAGAAAAAAGGACCTTGAGGTCCCTTTTCAATCCTGCTAGCCTACGCAGCGGTAATCTGGCCTATGTGGCGGAACAGGCGCGCGACAGAAACGACTCCCGGCTGACTGAGCGCGGACGGGCGACTCGGGAGCGCATTTTGAGGGCTGCCGCCGACATGATGTACGTCAGGGGCGTGTCTGCCACGACCCTCGACGAGGTCAGGGCGGCCAGCGGAACGAGCAAATCCCAGCTCTACCGCCACTACCCCGACAAGGATGCACTGGTGCGGGACGTTGTCGCCTTGCAAGCTGCTGAACTGCTCAAACGTCAGCACCAGCTACTTCAGCGGCTCAACTCCCTCCGCGGGCTGGAGCGCTGGCGGGACGTGCTGATCGAACACAACGCGCTCCGAAACGGGGCGTACGGCTGCCCGCTCGGATCCCTTGCAAGCGAGTTGGCCGATCAGGACGAAGAGGCACGCGAGGCGCTCGCCCGGCACTTCGACAGCTGGGAGGGACTACTCGAGGCCGGGCTCGAGCGAATGAAGGACTCGGGAGTCCTCAGGGCCGACGCAGATGCCAAAGAGCTGGCCACCGGCCTCATGGCCGCCCTTCAGGGTGGCTACCTCCTTGCGCAGACAGCCCAGGACGTCAAACCCATGAGGATCGCCCTGGACATGGCGATCGGCCACGTCGAGGCCTATACCGTGCCTGCCGAGGACACCAGTCCACCGGCGGAAGGCCCTTCAGGGCACTAAGCCGTCTGCGGCAGAGCGGCACCAAGAAATCCTGGTGCCGCACCGCAGGCGGTCGCGTCGCAGTCTCCGGCACCGGACCTTCACCGCCTCCCGACATCCACAGCCGGGCCGGACGGGGGTTTGCCGGCAGAAGGAGGCGTCCGTCCTCACATTCCGTGCCCGGCGTAGCCCCTTCTGCGCCTGTGCGTAGCCCAGCCTCAAGTCAAAAGCGGAGGCCCACTCGCAAGAGAGGACTATTTGGTCCTGAAAAACGGCCGACTTGCGGTACGTTTAGAGAGAGCGGTCTCCTGCAGACAGCTGAGCGGTCAAGCCTCACAAGGATCTCCAGGGCGGTAAGCACCATGCACGTGGACGTCCAGTGCTCAATGGTCGGTCCCGTCCGGCTACGCAAACAGGGGGTCGAGGCCGGAGCCGGCCAGCCGGGGCAGCGCGCTGTCCTGGCTGCGCTGTTGCTCAGGCCAGGCAAACCGGTGAGCGCCTCGAAACCGGCGGAGCACGTGCCCGGCGGCGACGCCCCTCCGGCCGCCGCCGGTTACATTCGCGCGTACGTCTACCGCCCCAGGCAGGCACTGAGGGAGCAGAGCAACAGTTCCGTGAGCCTGATAGACGGGGGCTGCCCGCGGCGGAGCCAACGGGACGCTCTAGACCTGAACAGGTTCACGGAGGTGACGGCAAGAGCGTGGAAGGCCCGCAGCGCCGACGGCCTGGCATCCGTGGCGGGCCTTCTCGCCCAGGACCTCGGGAGCGCCAACGCCGCGCCGTCAGGCGGTCGCCGGAACCCACCTTGGGGCCTTGGCCGGCCGGCCGGGGCACTCGATTGATAGAGGAGTTGATCACCATGGACGGACAGAAGCTGCAGAAGATCGCGGGCGACTGCACCGTGGAACTGCCCGGCGCCGACCTGGAGCATCGTTTCGGCCCCGACTGGGACCTCTACAAGGTGCGCGGCAAGGTTTTCATGCTCATGACCGACATGCCGGGGCACCCTGTCGTGATCCTGAAAGCTGATCCGGACGACGCCGCAGCCCTACGTGAACGGCACACAGACATCACCCCCGGCTATCACATGAACAAGAGGCACTGGATCACGGTGGAAGGCGGGGGCACCGTCGACGAGAAGCTGGTGAAGGAACTCGTGATCGACTCCTACCGTCTCGTGGTCGGCGGACTTCCCAAATCCGAGCAGCCTGTGGATCCGCACGCCTACGGCCACCGGGCCTGACCTCCGCCATGCCTGTCGAGCCCCTCGCCGCCCGCGGTACGACCAGTCCAGCGCGGCTACGGCAGGCCTTTGAGAGTGATCTGATTCGAGCTGGACGGGGTGCGCGCCGCGCGCTGGCCGCAGCCATGCGCGACGCTGTCCGCAGCGGCCGCCTGGCACCCGGCACACGGCTGCCCTCCTCCCGCCAACTCGCCGCCGACCTCGGGCTTGCCCGCAACACCGTGGCTGACACCTATGGCGACCTCGTCGCCGAGGGATGGCTTACCGCCCGCAGAGGCTCGGGCACACTCGTGGCAGACAGAACGATCACTCGACCGGTCTCGGTCCGCTCGTCCGCCCAGCCGCCCAGCCCCGAACGCCGTGCCGAGGCCGCCAACCGGCTCCTGCTGGACCTCACCCACCAGTTCGCCGTCGCCAACCTGCTCCGGCCCTGACCGCCGCCACTCTGTTACCGACCCCCGCTACGGTCCCCGTCCAGGAGAACGAGTGATCATCCTTGGTACGTGCGTGCTGACCGAGCAGCAGCGCAGCAGCCCGATCTGGGAACTGCTCTCTGCCCTGCGCGAAGCGGGACGCAGCGTGTGGCCCTGGAGATGAACCCGATCCTCGACCAGGCGTGGGAGGCGACCCCGTTCGGGCAACCCGAGGCCCCGACCCAGCCGTGAACCCTCCCTTCCGGCGTGCGGGCGCCAGCCGGGACCGCGTCTGACGCCCTATGGCCCTTCACCGATCCGCCGCTCTCCGCTTGGCTCCGTGACCCCCGAGAAGCTCGCCCAGGCCGTACAACACCCTCCACCACCAGGGCATCGAAGGCATCGTCGCCAAACGTGCTACCTCTCCCTACCGGGCCGGCCGCACCGGAGGATGGCAGAAGATCCGGCATGCCGAGACTGTCGATGCCGACGTGATCGGCTACACCGGGCCGCAGACCCGGCCCCGCGCGCTCGCGGTACGTCTTGCGAACGGACGTACCGCACTCACGCAGACACTGTCGGCGCCGCTCGCTGCGCAGATTGCGCAGGTCCTGGTTACGCCCGTCCAGCAGAACACGGCCGCGCAGACACCGGTGAGGCCTACATCAGGATTCCTTCTGGCCTCGCCGTCGTGGAAGTCCTCGCGGGCACCACCCGCCACGCCGTCGTCACCCCGCTACGCCTGCGATGAGCGCCGATGAGGTCCAGAGTGTGGCCGCCGACATCACGGCCGCATTCGATAAGTCCAGCCAGTGACCGCACCGACCACTCGGAACAGAAGAGATAGGCCACGCCTGCGCTCAGCATGGACCTGCTGGAAGCTCTTACTCGCTAGGCTCAGTGGGCCCGTTCTGCGCGGCGTTAGAGGGTGGGGGAAGCGTGGCAGTAGGCGATCAAGGAAACCTTCCGGGGGCCGCTAATCTGCCGCGCTGGCAGGTCTACGGGCTGGTCGCGTTGCTGTTGTTGCTTTCGAACGTGCCCCTGGTGTGTCTCATCGTGCTGTGGCCAGAGCCAGCAGATCTGGCTGGCCCGACCCGGCTTCACCTGCTGAGCTGGTCTTGGACCGTTTCCCCGGAGCGGCGGATTCTTCTTTGTGTGGCGTTCTGCGGCTTGCTGGGTGGCTCCATCCGGATGCTGCTCCGCATCCGGGGGGATTTCACCTCCCCGGAGGTCAGGAAGTGGTACGTACCGTGGTACTTCCTGACGCCGCCGATCGGAGCGATCCTCGCCCTGGGCTTCTATCTGGTCGTCCGGGGTGGCTTCTTCGCCGCCCCGACATCTGCCGAGAACGTCAACGTTTTCGCGTTCGGCGGCACGGGCGTGCTCGTAGGGCTGTTCGCCGAGGTTGCGACCGACCGGCTGGAGGGTGCGTTCGGCGGCGCGTTCTCTGCACGAGATCGCCAAACACAAGACTCTTCTGAACGAGGCGACTCAACGAGCCGAGGCGGCGGCCAACTGTGATACACAGAATGGCCAACTGGCCGGTTCGATAGGCTCTTACACTCCCAAGTCAGCGACCTGACTGCGGAGGCTCACCGAGACTTTCCACAGAGCTCTCCTGGCAAAGGTTCGCACTCCATGAGGTGATCTGGGAGTCCACGACGGCCTCGACTCGCTCCAGCAGTTGGCTACGCGCGTCAGGATCCCGTTCGCCCGGAGATAAGAGTCGGTAGCGTTCGATAGCGGGATGCAGCCGCCCCCAAGCCTCTGCTGCCAGGACATAGCGGCCACGCTGATCGAAGATCTGGCGCAGGCCACCGAAAATACCGCCAGGCCCACGGTGGTCGCCGTGACCCCGGCAGGCGCCTGAAGGCCCGCGGCGACCACCGTGACTGAGCTGGTGACGAGCGCGCCGAACTCGATCCCGTAGTGCCCCAACCGCGATCGCCGGCGGGTGAACTCGAACCACGCCAACTCCCGTAGCGCGTAGTCGAGAACCGGATCGTCGCTGAGTGAGTGTTAAGGGTTGTCAGTGCTCCCGCGCCGCTGGCGTGTCGAACGGACGCCGGAATGGATCATGAATGCCCGCCGCAACGCACGTGACTACGAACGCCTTCCCCAGCATTCCGAGGCTCACCTGAACTGGTCGCTCATCACCCTCATGAGCAGGCGTCTGACCCGGAAGAAGCCCGCCCCCGGCTGGGCGAAGAAGCCGAGACCGACGGCCTGAGCCCGCCTATGGAGGCGAGGAACCGAGCCTTGTAAAGGACAGGCGCCGCATCAGCGCGTTTCTGACCTACGGCTGTCTCCACTCGTCGGCGAGGCCGCCGCCGGAGGGCTGTCAGGGGTGTCCGCCGCAGCCGCAGCCCGTCATGGTCGCCCCCTCCTGGGGCGGCGGGGTCTGTGCGGCGGCCTCTTCCACCGCCGCGAGCAGCTGGCGGCGTTCCTCCGGTGGGATCCACCTGCCGTCGACGACCACGCCGTGGATGCGGCGGGTGTTGCGGATGTCACGCAGCGGGTCGGCGTCGAGGACGAGCAGATCGGCGGCCTGTCCGCGGGCCACGGTGCCGACGGCGGGCAGGCCGAGGGTGCGGGCCGCGTCCCGCGTGGCCGTGCGCAGGGCCTCAGCCGGGGTGAGGCCGGCCGCCACGAGGAGCGCCAGCTCGTCGTGGAGGGCGAATCCCGGGACGAGGTATCCCGTGCCGGTGTCGGTGCCCGCCGCTAGCCGCACACCCGCGCCGTGCAGCTCGCTCACCAGCCGGAGCCGATGCGCGAAGATCCGGTGGATCTGCCGGTCCTGCTCGGGGGTGCGCCCACCGGTCAGGGCCGCCAGCTGGTCCGGCCAGCTCTCCACCTGCCAGGCGGGCAGGTACTTCCACTCCTCGGCCCGGGACGGAACGTCGTCTGGCAGCTCCAGTGTGCGGTGCACGCTGAGCGTGGGGACGACCGCGGTCCCGTCGGCCGCCAGGCTCCGGAAGAGGGCGTCCGCTCGGTCCCGGTCGTAGCCCTGCACCGCCCGCCATTCGAGGGGATGCACCTGCTGGAACCAGCTGTGGTAGCGGGACAGGCTGCTGGGGTCGCGCGGGTCGATCCGTACGGCGGCCAGGCGGCGCCGTATCTCCTTCTCGTGCCGTGAGGTCGCCAGGAGCAGCGCGTGCAGGTGCTCGATGGTGCGGTGGCCGGTGGCGCTCGCCTCCGCGATCCGTACGGTGTCGGGGCAGTGCCCGAGGTGGGGGATGCCCTGGCGCCGGGCCTCGTCCGCGATAGCGAAGTAGGCATCGCGGGACAGGCGGGAGTACACCTTGACGAAGTCCGCGCCCTCGCGCTTGACCCGCCGGACGGCGCGCCGGGCCTCGGCCGCGTCGCGCACCTCGATGGTTGGGCCCACATCGGCCGCCCACAATGAGGGCGCGCCGTCGACGATGGGGCTGCCGACCACCCAGCGGGGGCCGAGCAGTGCACCGCTGCGGATCTTCTCGCGCCACTCGTGGTGGACCGGCTGGCCCCGCATCTCCCGGACCGTGGTGACGCCGGCGAGGGCGTACAGCGCCGGGATCACTGTCTCCGGGCCGTCGCTGTGGGTGTGCGCCTCGATCAGTCCCGGGATCAGGTACTTGCCGGTCAGGTCGACCGTGCGGGTGTCCGGGCGGAGCCGGGTGCGTGCGCTCGGCGCAAGTCCGGTGATGCGGCCGCCCTCGACGACGACCGTCATGCCGGGGGCCGGGGGTGCTCCCGATCCGTCGATCACGGTGACGTGGGTAAGCGCCAACGGGCCGGTGTCGGCGCCGTTTCCGGCCCTCGGCCCGGCCGCGCGTGCCGTGCCGGCGGGCGCCATGCTCGTCAGTGCCGTACCCGTCATGGCGGCGGCCCCGGCCAGGAACCCTCGTCGGGCCATGCCGCGATGTGCCCCAACTGTTGCTTCGGACATGCTGTTTCCCCTCCTGCTTGTGAATCCGTCGGCCGTGTCCGCCGACCCTCACGACTCTGGCGGACACGGCGCGATAGGACAGTGCGGCCAGACAGTGCGTGTGGGGGTGTTGCTGGGACCACCGAGGGCCGTCCCCGGCGCTGGGGTTGCCCCGCCCGTGAACCGGCCGCCAGCCGGAGTGATCACGCCGCTTGGCGCCCCTCGCCAGGGCGGTCAGAGGGCACGGGGGGATCAGAAACACGTACTTGAGCTGAGCACGCTCGTTCACCGGAGGCTAGAGCGGCCAAGCACCACTGCGAACGTCCAGCTATCACTGAACTGTGACTGAGCACTTCCGTTGGCCGTTCTGAGCATGGCAGGTGGCCGGAGATTGCTACGCGGTGGTGTGGCGCTTGGCCTCGGCGGTGATGATCTTCAGTGCCTCGGTGATGCGGTCCTGGTGGGTGCGGTGGGAGACCACGCACACGCGCAGGGTGTAGCGGCTGTCGACGATCGTGCTGGAGAGCACGATGCGCCGGTGGCCGTTGATCCGCTCCAGCAGACGGCGACTCGCCTCATCGGCCCGCTCGGCGGCGGCCCGGCTGCCGTCGGCGGGGCGGACGCGGAAGATCACGGTGGACAGGTCAGGGCGCTGCAAGACCTCCAGCTCCGCGACACCGGACAGTGTGTCGTGGACGTGTTCGGCCAGGTCGAGCTTCTCGTCCAGGGCCTTGCGGAAGGCGTCCACGCCGTGCAGGTGGAGGGGGAGCCAGGCCCGCAGGCCGCGGATCTCGTGGGTCAGCTCGGGCCCGAGCCGGCCGGAGTCAGGGACGCTTCCCGCGGCCCCCATGTCCTGGAGGTAGCTGCCGGTGCCGTCGTGCGCGGCGTGCAGGGCGGCGAGGTCGCGGACGACCAGGGCGCCCGTGCCGAACGGCATGAACAGGGTCTTGTGCGGGTCCAGGGTGATCGAGTCGGCCTCCTCGATACCGGCGAGGCGTTCCTCGCCGCGTGCGGTGAGCCGGAAGAAGCCTCCGTAGGCCGCGTCGATGTGGAACCACACGTCCTCGTGGCGGGCCAGGTCGGCCAGCTCGGGCAGCGGGTCGACGGTGCCGGTGTCGGTGGTGCCGGCGGTGGCCACCAGCAGGAACGGCCGCAGCCCGGCGTCCCGGTCGGCGCGGATCATCGCGGCGGCGGCGTCGGGGTCCATCCGCAGGTCCGGGGTGTGCGGCACGGTACGTATGTGCGCGGCACGGATGCCGCCGAGGCGGGCGGCCTTGGCGACGGAGTGGTGGGCGAAGGCGGTGGTGTAGACGGTGCCGCCGGCGAGATCCTCGCCGAGCCGGTCGTGCCGGGCGGCGACCGTCGCGGAGAAGGTGGCCATCGAGCCACCGCTGGTCAGCAGGCCGCCGCTGCCCGCCGGGAGGCCGCACACCTCGCGGGCCATCCAGCGGATCACACTCTCCTCCAGCGCGGCGAGGGCCGGGGCGACCGAGGCCAGGCCGCCGTAGCGGTTGACGGCACGGTTGTAGAACTCGGCGAGCGCGGCCGAGAACAGACCGCTGCCCGGGATGTACGCCAGGTGACCGGGCCCAGCCGTCTCCAGAGCGCAGTCGGCCGCCTCGTCCAGGCGCGCGAGCAGAGCCTTCAGGTCACCGCCCCGGTCGGGCGGCGGCGCCAGGAAGGACTCCACCAGGTCGGCCTCCGCCTGCGGCGACAGGGGGCTGGTCGCGGGGCGTGCCGCGAGCTGGTCGGTGCGGTCGACGACACGGTCCAGGACGAGACGGCCCATTTCAGTCATCATGGTGCGGTCGGGTTCCAGGGGGAAGGGGTGCATGAGGCAGTCCGAAGGCGGTGAGAGGGAGTACGGGGGTGGCAGCGGGACCGGCTTCGCGGCCGCGGCGCGTGACCAGAATGCGCCGCCGAGCCCGGCACACGATGGCTTAGTGAGTGCCTCTACGGCGTCATGGTGCAGGATTGTTCGCCGATACAGCCGATACGCTGCATTTCATGCCACGCCCCCTGTACGACCGTATCGACCGGGCGATCCTGGACCATCTCCAGCGCCACGGACGCACCCCCAACGTCGACCTCGCCGAGGCCGTACGCCTGTCACCCTCGTCCTGCCTGCGCCGCACCAAGGCGCTGGAGGAGGACGGGGTCCTGGCCGGCTACCGGGCCGATCTGGACCGCGAGCGCCTCGGCCTCGGGCTGACGGTGTTCCTCTCCCTCAAGGTCGAGCACTCCCGCACCACCTCCCAGGTGGTCGAAGAGGCACTGAAGGCGATCGACCACGTGGTCGCCTGCCATGTGGTCTCCGGCGACGCCGACTTCTTCGTCGAGCTCGCCGTGCCGGACCTGCGCACCTTCGAAAAGGTGCTCACCGACCAGATCCTGGCCATCGGTCCCGTTCGCGACGCCCGCAGCACCTTCTGCATCCGCACCGTCATCGACCGCGGCCCTCTACCCCTCAGCTCCTGGCCCGCCCCGCGTGCATGACCGGACGACACGGCCTCACCTGCTTGGGGAATACACCCCGATTGCCCGGCCCGAAGATGAAGCAGCAAGCTGAGCGCCGCAGTGGCTTCCCAATGGAGAAGCCAAGCTGTGTGGGGGGCAGTCATAAACCCCGTTGAGACCGTTCGTGATCTCTCCTAGGTTGGCCCGCGTGACGATCGAGGTGCCCTACCAGCCGCTTCCGATTCACCAGTCAGATGTGCGCTACGCCCATGGCCCCGACTCCGCCGCGCAGCCCGGCGTGCCCGCCGGCGAGACGATCGAGTTCGACTGGAGCGACAGCGCGATCTACCCGGGAACGTCACGGAAGTTCTGGGTGCACGTGCCCGTGCGGTACACGCCCTCGGAGCCGGCGTTGCTGATGGTGTTCCAGGACGGATGGTGGTACCTGGACCCTGAAGGGGAGGTCCGCGGCGCGATCGTTCTGGACAATCTCGTCCACCGCGGTGACATCCCGGTCACCATCGGCGTGTTTGTCGACCCGGGGGTCTTCCCAGATGCTGAGGATCCGAAGAACCGCAATGTCGAGTACGACGCCTACGACGATCGGTACGTCAGCTTTCTCCTAACAGAGATCATCCCTGAGGTCACGAAGCACTACTCGATTGCCGAGGACCCCGACCGGTGGGGCATCTGTGGTGGCAGCAGCGGCGGGAACTGCGCCTTTACCGCGGCGTGGCTGCGCCCGGACAAATTCCGCCGGGTGATCGGGTACTTGTCCAGCTTCACGCAGATGCCAGGCGGCAACCCATACCCCGAACTCATCCCCCGCGTCCCTCGCAAGCCGCTGCGCATCTTCATGCAAGCGGGCCATCGTGACCTGCGCTGGAACGCGCCCGAGGCAAACTGGCTCGCCAACAACCTGCGCGTCGCGGCCGCGCTCGCAGAAGCCGGCTACGACTTCCGCCTTGTCCTGGGCGATGGCGGCCACAGCCCCAACCACGGCGGGGTCCTGCTGCCCGATGCCCTGCGCTGGTTGTGGCGGTCGGACGATCACCTGGACTAACCGGTGGGCTGAGGCACGGCGACTTCGTAGAGGCGGCCGTCCCGGATTAGGGCCCACAAGACGTTGACTCTGCGCCGGGCGAGGGCGATGACGGCCTGGGAGTGGCGTTTGCCCTCAGCGCGCTTGCGGTCGTAATACGTCCGCGAGTTGGGGTCGTAGCGCACACTCATCAGGGCGGACATGTAAAAGACGCGCTGGAGACCCCGGTGGTAGTGGCGCGGCCGGTGCAGGTTGCCGTTCCGCTTCCCCGAATCGTGCGGTGCCGGAGCCAGACCAGCGAATGCCGCGAGCCCGTCCGGACTGGCGAAGTTCGCCAGGTCGTTGCCGATCGCGGCGAGGAACTCGGCACCCAGCAGCGGGCCGATGCCGGGCATGCTGGCCACGATCTCGGCGAGCTCGTGCGTCCGGAACCTTGCCTCGATGAGCCGGTCGACCTCGGCGACCTTCTCGTTGAGGGTCTGGACCTCCTTGGCGAGCGTCCGAACGAGCTGAGCGACCACAGTTTCGCCCGGAACGGCGGTGTGCTGCCGCTGTGCGGCCTCCACAGCCTTCTTCGCAAGCTCCTCTGGACATCGCCCTGGAGATGTACGACCGCATCGTCGGCCTGGTCCTGGACCAGATCGCCGTCGACGGATCGATCACCAAGGCACCCGGAGGTGGAGAAGCCGCCGGACGTTCACCGGTCGACCGAGGCAAACAAGGCCTCAAGCGATCAGGAATGACAGACGGCTATGGAATCCCGCTGGGCCGTGTCCTGGCCGGAGCGAACTGCCACGACTCGCCGCTGCTCGCCCCGACTCTGGACCTCCTGGATGAGCTCGGCCACTGCCCGACGCCATCACCGTGCACCTGGACGCCGGGTACGACTCGGGCAAAACCCTCACCACACTCGACGAACGCGGATTACGCGGCCGGATCGCCCACAAGGGCGAGAAGGCCCCCATCCAGGCCACCCAACGCTGGCACGTAGAGCGCACCCACGCCTGGCAGAACGCCTTCTGCCGGCTTGCACGCTGCTACGAACGCCGGATCGAGGTCGTCAACGCCTTCTTCGACTTCGCGGACACCGTCATCACCGTGCGTAGCCTCATCCGCCGAGCCTGGACCACCCACCGCTGGGAGGGACGCCCCCGGCGCCGACCGTTGACGACCACGTACCTTCCCCCGAGGTGTGGATCGAGCTGCTGGATGGCCTCAGCGCAGTCCGCTCCGCTTGATCTCCTTCAAACCGCGCCCGGGGCGGCTTGCTTCTCCTGGTTGTCTGCAAGGAAGTCGGTGATCCGGTGGTTCGTCTGGGTGGGCATGGCGGTGGGCATAGCAAAGTGGGTGAGGTCGGCGAGGATCTCGATCCGGGCGTCCGGTACGGCTTTGCGGGCGCAGGCTGCGACTTTCGCGGCGTCGTGGGCGTCGCTGCGGCCGGCGAGTAGGATCAGCAGCGGAACGCTCAGTGCCGTCGGGTCCGGGCGACGGCCGACGACCAGTTTCCGGTTCGCGAAGCCCGAGACCGCCAAGGCATAAAGCCGCTTCCAGCCCAGGTCGGTGTCGGTCCCTGCGGTCTCGCGGTCCAGGTAGACGCGTGCGCGGGCTTGCGTCGGGCGGAGCAGTATCGGCAGCGAGCGCAGCAGGAAACCCGGGCGGAAGCTGGCGAAACACTGGGTCGGGTCGAGCAGTACCAGCCGATCGACCCGCCGCGCGGCGTGCACGGCATAGGTCAGGGCGATCCAACCGCCGTAGGAGTGGCCCAGCAGGTGCATGCGGGACACGGCGAGGCCGTCGAGCAGCGCGTCCAACCAGGCCATCAGGTCGGTGGTGGTGCGCAGCGGGCGTCCACCGGGGATGCTGTGTCCGGCATCGCCCAGGATGTCGACGGCCAGCACCCGGTGGTGCGTGCCAAGAGCTGGGGCATTGGCGAACCAGACCGCGCCGGTGGAACCGCCGCCGTGTAGAAGGAGGACTGGAGTGGCGTCAGCGGGGCCGTAGGCGTGGACACGGGTGGTCCCGTACGGGGTGGGAACGTCGATCTCGGCGGTACCGGTGGGCCAGCGGGCGAGCAGTGCGTCGTAAGCGGCGAAGAACTCTTGGGATGAGGACACGGTGAACCCCCGGAGAATCGTCTCGTTGACCAAGCATCTCGCTTAGCGAGATACTAGCCCGGTGAGTGATGACATCAACCCCGCGATGCGGCTGGTCCATCTACTGCGCGCAGTGACCGTGGAACTCGATCTGCGCGGCGCCGAGTTCGCCGCGAAAAACGGCCTGCACCCGACCGATCTGCGGGCCCTCATCCACCTGCTTGACGCCGACCGGGCGGGCACCGATGTCACCCCGGGACGACTCGGTGCGGCGCTGCGGCTCAACTCGGCCGGCACCACTGCCCTGCTCGACCGGCTGGAGCGCCTGGGGCTCGTCCACCGCAGGCGCGATGAAAACGACCGACGGCGCGTCGTACTGACGGTGGAGCAGAAAGCCGTGGAGCTGGGTCGGTCCTTCTTCGGCCCGCTCATCGCCAACCTGGTCGAGGCGACCGAGGACTTCACCCCGGGCGAACTGGACATCGTTCACCGCTACCTGACCGCCGCCCTTCGAGCAGCCGCTCCCGGCTACGACGCGTCGACGCCCGCAGCCACCGCCGGGATGCCGCCAACACCACAGCCGTTCCCACAGCGGTTCGGTCAGCCATGATGGCAGCGCAGGCACATGATCTCCGGTGGTCACAGAGCGTCGCAACTCCATGATCACGGAACCGTGTCTGTCCCCGTCTGCCGACCGCCTATCTGCGCGACCTCTTATTCGGTCTGTGGCCCTGTCGGCCGGCCGCCCGTACCAACAGGCGGAAGGGAGACGAGCATGGATCTGCTGCACGAGCGGTGCGGCGGCGGGGACTTGGGCCGGCGCGACTGCAAGGTGTGCATCCGAGTGCCGGGACGGGGAACACGGCGCCATCAGGAGGTGCGCACGTTCGCCACGACCACCGGCGGGCTGCTGGAGCTGCGGGACTGGCTGCTGGCCAAGCAGATCACGGTCTTCGGGATGGAGGCCACCGGCTCGTACTGGAAGGCGCTGTATTACCTGCTGGAGGCCACCGAAGGGATCGAGCCTTGGCTGCTGAACGCCCAGCACATGAAGGCAGTTCCGGGCCGCAAGACCGATGTGACCGACGCACAGTGGATCTGCCGTCTGGTCGAGCACGGCCTGGTCCGCCCCTCGTTCGTGCCCCCGGCGAAGATCCGGCGTTTACGGGATCTGACCCGCTACCGCACCGAGACCTGCCAGGAACGCGCCCGGGAGATCAACCGGCTGGCCAACTTGCTGGAAGACGCCGGGATCAAGCTCGCGTCGGTGGTCTCCGACCTCAACGGGGTCCCCTCCACGGCCATGCTGGAAGCCATGGCTGCCGGGGAACGCGACCCCGAGGTGCTGGCCGACATGGCCCGTGGCGCCATGCGCCGTAAGCACGATGCCCTCGTCGAGGCGCTGCAGGGGAACTTCACCGACCACCACGGCTTCATGGTCACGGTGCTGCTGCGTGCGATCCACGATGCCGATGCCCGTGTCGCGCTGCTGGAGGAGGAGATCGAGCGCCAGATCGCCCCGTTCCGCCGCCAGGTCCAGCTGCTGATCACGATTCCCGGGATCTCCACCATGGTGGCCCACGTGATGATCGCGGAGACCGGGGTGGACATGAGTCGCTTCCCCACCGCCGGGCATCTGGCCGCCTGGGCCGGGCTGGCCCAGGAAACCGTGAGTCTGCGGGCAAGCACAAACGCGCCCCGACCCGGCACGGCGACGTCTGGCTCAAGGGCGCCTCGGGCATCGCCGCGCTGAACATCGGTCACCGCAAGGGCGGCTACATCTCCGCGCGGTATCAGCGGTTGCGCGCCAGGCGCGGTGACAAACGTGCCGCCGTCGCGATCGCCCACACCATGCTCGTGGCCGCCTACCACATGCTGTCCCACGACGAGCCCTACCACGACCTCGGTCCCGACCATGCCGCCCGCCGTCTGAGCGAAGAAAGCCGACGCCGACGGCTCATCACCCAGCTCGACGCCCTCGGCTACGACGTCGAACTCCACCGCCGGGAGGCCGCCTGAGGGGATTTTCAAGAGAGCCAGCAGGACGAGCGGTCCGGCACTGGTCAGGACGAGCGCGCGTTCCAGCGCAGGGAACATGCCGGTCAAGGCGGAGCGCAGCCGGTTGATGGACCGGGTGCGGTCGCGGACGAGGTCGGCGCGACGGTTCGTCAGGAGTCGGAGCTCGATGATGGCCTCGTCACTGGGCCTCAGTTCCTGGAGGTCCCGGCGGATCCGAGCCTGGTCGGCGATGACGAACGCGTCGCGTGCGTCGGTCTTGCCCTCGCCCCGGTAGCCGTCGCTGGCCCGGTTGACCACACGGCCAGGAATGTAGAGGACCTCTTGCCCGTGGTTGACGAGTAGGGCGAGTAAGAGGGCGGGTTCACCACCGGCCATGTCCACGGCCCAGGTCACCCGGTCACCGAGGGCGAGTACAGAGTCAAGGAGCTTGAGGAGCTTGAGGAGCTCCGGCTCGTCGTTGGCGACGCGTTGGGACAGCAGTCTTTCGCCGCTCTGATCGAGTACTAGGCAGTGGTGATGAGTCTTGCCGCTGTCGATTCCAGCTCAGATCCCGTTCATGGCGCTCCAGATATCGTGCGGGCGGTTGGTGCCACGGACGACCTCGCCGGCATGGCCTTACACAGCGATCTTGCTCGCACTTCCCAATCTGGCGGCCGTGGTCGTCGTGGGGCGCCGGGCGGCCAAGCCACTCCAGCCACAGGCGGCAGCCAACTAAAAGCCACACCCGACACCCCTGGGCGGCCCAACCATACGAAGGGCTCGACCATCCCGTCCCAGGAACGTAAGGCCAACTGAGGCGCTCAGCCCGACCACAACACCGCGTACAGGAGCGACACCCGGGGTAGAATCGCGTTGTTCGAATTATATTCGATACATTAGCAACAGTTCTGGCCATGTGGCTTGAACTGAGGCGCGTGTGATCGGAGGTGGACTGTGTCGGCCTCCGGGATTGCGCACCTGCACGTCGCCTCCGGTTACTCGGCCCGCTACGGCGCCTCCCTCCCGCACGCCCTCGTGCGCCGGGCCGCCGAGCGCGGCGTCACCGCGCTCGCGCTGACCGACCGGAACACCGTGGCCGACACGGTCCGCTTCGCGAAGGCCGCGGCCGCCGCCGGCATCCGGCCCGTCTCGCGCGACAAGGTGTGGAACGCGATCATGAAAAGCGATCTTGGGCCGGCAGCGGGACGCGCAGTTCCTGAGCCCAGTAGGAGGCGGTGAGCCCGGCGCGACCCGGGCCGGCCTCGATCTCAGCCATGTCAAGTCCCTTGAGCTGACGCCCCGTTCGCAGTCCGGGCGGGCCTGGCTGATGGACGCCTGGGGCTGGGCGCCCGGCACTCCTGCGGTGAACGCGGCCGCACTGCCGCGTGTCGACGTGGGCCGCACGATCGTCAAGGAAGGCGACTCGGGCACCCGCACCTACCGGATCCCGGTCAAGATCTCCGGGCACGGCAGCGGGCAGGTCCGCGTCTACGTCCTCGACCCCGACAGCGGCCGGGCCGAGAACCGCCTCGTGACCGTATGGCCCGGCAGCGACGCGATCGACGTGCCAGTCGAGGTGAAGGGCGACACGGCCTACGGCGACGACGACGTAGAACACGACATCGCCGTCAAGGCCGTCCACAACGCCGTCGTCGGCAAGCCCCGGGGCGGGCTCACCGTCCAGAATGACGACCCCGAGCCGGTGGTCACCCTGTCACCGGTCGCGGACCGGGTGACCGAGGGAGAGGCGCTGACCTGGCGGCTGTCCATGGACGCGCCCGCGGCGGTGGACATCGGGCAAGCGGTGCGGGTGCTTCCGGTCACCGAGGGCACCGAGCTGTCCACCAAGGACGTGGACCCGCAGTGGCTCAAGGACTCGTCCGGTGACGTGCCCGACCCCGAGCGGCCGCTGTCCGACGCGCACCTGTGGGTGTGGCTGAGCATCCCGGCCGGGAGCACCAGCGTGGACTTCGTCGTGCCGACCGTGCGGGACCAGGTGGCCGAGCCGACCGAGTCGATGCGCCTCGCACTGACCGACAGAAACGCCGTTCCGCTGCCCGACAGGCCGGTGCTGACGGGGACGGTGCTAGACAAGCCGTAAGCACGATGTATGAGGGCACCCTCTTGTGCGGGGTCCGGTCTGTCCGGGCCCCGCGCTTCACAAGGTCACGCGGATCCCGACCGTCCCGTCCAGCCCCCGGCGCAGCCTGCTGCCGAAGAGCGTGAGCCGGCCGAGGATGCCGTACTTGCGGGCCAGGAGCTGCCGGTAGCGGGCGACCGGACGGCGGCGAAGGCCGCGAGGGCCATGAGCGCGGCAGCAAGAACACGCGGGGCGTCCGCAACGGAACTCCTCGAATGATCTGGGCGGTTCAGCCTTCTGCATCCGGCCCTGAGTGCCAGTCCAGTCTCACCGTCCAGGCCGACGGCACCCATCATCAGTACCGCTGCCGGGTGCGCCCGCTCGGTGGCCGACCTGAGTAGGGTCGGGGACCTGTCAGCCCGTCTGCCCCACCCCCGGGCTGACCAGCATGCCCGGACTGGGCTACCGTTTCGCTCCATGAAGGCTGGCATAGCACTGACGCTGGTCATCGTGGGGGCAGCCGCAGTGGTGGGTTCCGCCGCGGAGGAGACCCACACGAGCAGAAACAGCGGGCGCAGCAGCTACGGCAAGTCCGGCGAGCCGGGCCAGACCCCTCAGGACCAGGACCCCTCGGCGACCGCCCCCGCCCAGGACGGCACCGCGTACACCCCGCGCAGGGCCGATGAGAACGCCCGGATCGGCACGGTCTTCGAGAAGGACGACCACGGCGCCCACTTCTGCACCGCGAGCGTGGTGCAGAGCCCCGGCCGGAACATGCTGATCACCGCGGCCCACTGCGCCTTCGACGCCGACGCCGGGAAGCCGGTGGACGACCTGGTCTTCGCCCCCGACTACCGCAACGGCAACGAACCCACCGGCCTGTGGAAAGTCAACAAGGTCGTCGTCGACGACCGCTGGGCCAAATCGCAGGACGAGGACCTCGACGTCGCCTTCCTCACGGTCGACCCGAAGGACGGCAAGAACATCCAGGACGTCCTGGACGGCAACAGCCTCGGCATAGACCGCGGCTTCAACAACGAAGTCAAGATCACCGGCTACCCCACCAACCGTGACACCCCGATCTCCTGCCAGAACCGCACCACGAAATTCAGCGACACCCAACTGCGCATCCAGTGCACCGACTTCGAGGGCGGAACGAGCGGCAGCCCCTGGCTCGCCGACTACGACCCCAAGAGCCACACCGGCACCGTCATCGGCGTCCTGGGCGGCCATGAAGGCGGCGGCGACGAGAACGACGTCTCCTATGCCGCGTACTTCGACAACGACATCGCCAAGCTCTACCAACGCGCCCAGGACGAGGACGGAAACTGACCCCGGTCTCCCGCGCCCTCGCACGGCCGCCGAGAGCCTGACTGCGGCTGGACGCTTGCTAGCGCGGCTCACCCCCGCCTGCGCGGGGAGGACGATCCCTACTCGCAGAACGGTTCGTCCCGTGCCGTCGCAGCCCGGGCCTGCCTGGGCTTTCCGTTCCGACTGTCATCGATCGGCAAGTCATCCGCCGACTGGCCGCCTTCCACGCCATGACAGTCGCTGTGCCGCCATGTCACGCGACCGTTCGCAGGGCGTTGCCGACGACCTTCGCCAACTCGTCGGCGGACTCAGGGGTCAGACGGTAGAACCCCTGGAGACTGGCCGAGCGCTCGAGACGGCCGTCCACCACGTATTTCAGACCGCGGGTCTGACCTCGGCGGTTACGCCAGGTAAGCCCCGCCAGAAGATCGCCGGGGATCGGGGTATCGAAGCGTACGGGCGTCGCGTCCACGTGTACTGCCGCAGCGCCGCAGCCGCCGGCGCCGAGCATCGACCAATCGCCGTGCCCGGGAAACGCCGGGTCCTGCCACGTCTCGGGGGCGGTGCCGCAGCAGTCGCGCCGCTCCCTGTCGATCACTCGCATCCGGCTCACCACAAACACGACGCACCGGTTGACGTGCAGCGCGTACACCTCGTCCCCGACACGGGCACCCGACCAGGCAGGCAGGGAGGAATGGACGCCGCTGAAGGCGACCGGCGTCCGCTCGCCCACGCGGCCTGTCTTGCGCAGGGCACGGCAGGTGTCATGGGTCCACAAGACGGTGAAGGCATCAGACATGCCCTGATCCTATGAACGAGCACTGACAACCTTGAGCGGGACAACGCTCGTGGGGCCGGCTCACCCCCGCCTGCGCGGGGAGGACGCGCCCCCGACGCCCGTCAGGAGCGTGGGGGAACCGACGAAATACAGATTGCGCAGTGACGAAATGCTGGGCTCTGCAGGCGCTGCCCGGCCTTTCCGTTCCGACTTGTCCTTGGACAGTGAAGCCAGTCGCCCTGTCATCCAATCGAGGCGTTTGACACCGAGCCCAGGCATCCATGCCCTCGCGCCGCCCCCGACCGGCCGGAGGATCCCAAAACGATGGTCCGCAGGCGGCGTTGCGGGAAAGAATGACCGCCATGACGTACGAAGGCTCCTCCATCGACCCGGCCAAGCCCAGCATCGCTCGCGTCTACGACTACCTGCTCGGCGGCAAGGACAACTACGCCGTGGACCGTGAGATCGGCGACGTGTTCAAGCGCGACCTGCCCGGTTCGGTGGCCATCGCCTTCGCCAACCGCGCGGCCCTGACCCGGGCGGTCAGGGAGATCGCGAAGACCACCGGCATTCGGCAGTTCATCGACCTGGGCAGTGGCCTGCCGACCGCGGACAACGTCCACCAGGTCGCGCAACGGCACGCCCCCGAGTCCCGGGTCGTCTACGTCGACATCGACCCCCAAGTGCTGGTCCACGGCCGCGCACTGCTGGAGAACAACGACCGGACCCGCGTCGTCGCGGTCGATGTGCGCAACCCCGAAGGCATCCACACTCACCCCGACACCCTGGAAATCATCGACTTCACTCGTCCCGTCGCCGTCATCCTCAGCGCCATCCTCCACCACGTCAACGATGACGAGGACCCGGCTGGCATCGTCCGCTACTGGCGAGACCACGTCCCCTCCGGGAGTTACTTCTTCATCAGCCACTTCCGCTCCGGCAACAACCCGGAGACCGCGGAGGCCGAGAAGGTCCTCCAGCAGACGTTCGGCCGCGGCCGGTGGCGCACCGACGCGGAGATCGCCTCCCTGCTGGACGGCCTGGAGATCCTCGACCCCGGGATCGTCCCCGCGTCCCTGTGGCGTCCCGACGAGAGCGACAGCCCGTGGAACAGCGGCGAAAGACGAGAGCTCACGGTCTGGGAACACCTCATCGCCGCCGGACTGGCCCGGAAAGCCTAGACGTGATCCCCGGATAACGATCGCCGGGCAGCTGTGCCTCCGGCCGGCAGGTCGCCGGGGTGGCGAAGCTCCTCGGCATCGACGCCGGCAAGTGAGCGGATTGACGTCCTGCCCGACCGTACCGCCCAGACCCTGGCCGCGTGGCTGCACGAGTTTCCTGGGGCCGAGTACGTCTGCCACAACGGTGGGATTGATGTTGCGACGGGCTGGTCCATCATGCCTGGCGAAGCCGAGGACTCCTCGCCTCCCTGTGGCGGGTGGCCACAAGGCAGACGCCTTGACAGTGAAGTCAGTCGCCCCAGATCAGAGCGACGACGTCGACTGACTTCAGTGTCGAAGGTCACCCCCGCCGAGCGGCTCACCCCCGCCTGCGCGGGGAGGACGTCGGAGTGAACCTCTACCACGGCCTCCACTCCGTTGCTGACAAAATCCCCGCCCCTTGCTTGGGGGTGGGACAGACCTGCTCGCTGAGATTCCCCACCCACCCGTCGTCGTCACGCGCACCCCCCTCATGCGGTCCTGACCGGTGCGGCACAATCGCGGTCAACTGGGCG
>NZ_JAGXJM010000514.1:0-244 GCF_019091445.1 Streptomyces sp. GbtcB7 | reverse complement strand
GCCGCCCTGACGTCCGACTCCGACGAGGTGAACCGATGAGCACATCGACCTTCGACCCGACCCCGCTCACCGAGCCGGTCGACCGTGCGGCCGTCGCCGCCCACCGCAAGGAGCTGCCCGCCGCCGGTCGGCTCCCCTCCGGCGGGGGTGTGTGGGTGGTCGTCGTCGTGGTCGCGGTGTTCGTGTTCGTGGGGTTCTTCGTCGTCAGCATCTTCGTCGAGGTGCTGACGAGCTCCCTCAGCGG
>NZ_JAGXJM010000513.1:0-244 GCF_019091445.1 Streptomyces sp. GbtcB7 | reverse complement strand
CCGATAGCCCCACCTCACGTCCACCGAGATTGCCGGACGGAACGAGGACCTGTACGGCGCGCCGCCCGCCGACCGCGAAGCCCACGCCCAGGACCAGCCGCCCGGCATGCTCACCGCCCTGCTTGGCATGCACGACGACCACGACCTCGCCGAGCGCAGCACCGACTGCCACCACGACCGCCACGCCAGGCTCAACCACCCCGAGCGGCAGATCGACCGGCACGAGGTCCCCCACCTTCTCAAC
>NZ_JAGXJM010000512.1:0-244 GCF_019091445.1 Streptomyces sp. GbtcB7 | reverse complement strand
TCCCGGGCATGGCGCAAGCCCACCAGGGTCAGGTCCCCCCGACGCACCCGCGGCCCGGCGCCCAGCGCGCCCGCGTTGTTCCCCAGCAGGTCCACCCCCCCGAGCCCGTGCGCCGCAGCCACCAGCCCGGCGCGGTGCCCGGCGTCCCCGTCATCCCCGGGCAGCGCCACCACCCGGGTCCCGAACGCGGACAGGGCCTCCGCCGTCTCCTTCAGCACACCCGCGGACCTGGCGTCGAGCACCA
>NZ_JAGXJM010000511.1:0-244 GCF_019091445.1 Streptomyces sp. GbtcB7 | reverse complement strand
AGCCTCATTAAGTTATTAGTAGCCAGAGGTAAGAGGTATAGTTGCCGGAGGTGTAGTAGAGTAGTAAAGCTTCATCTGTATTTGTAGACTCAAAGAATATAGACTGGAATTCCGCATTTCAAGAAGAGGGTGGCGAAGTCTCAGAAGCGTTAGAAAGATCTGAGGATGGATAAGGATTTATTACGGAAAGTGTAGTTCCTGGAGATCAAAGCTCTAGGTCCGTTTACGTTTCTGAATGAGTTGC
>NZ_JAGXJM010000510.1:0-244 GCF_019091445.1 Streptomyces sp. GbtcB7 | reverse complement strand
ACCGTGGCGGACTCCGCCCGCGCGGGCGTCCAGTCGCTCGTCGGTCTGGCCTGCGGCATCGCGGTCGGGTTCGGAGGCCTCGCGATCGTCGCCTCGGGCGCTCCGGGGATCGTCGCCGTCGGTGCGGTGGTGCTGGTCGGCGTGGCGGTCGGCGGCATCCGTGCCCTCGGTGTCGGCCGGGACTGGGTGGCTCTGGCCGGGCTCTTCGTCCTCCTGCTCAGCAAGAACGATCCCGACGGCTTCT
>NZ_JAGXJM010000509.1:0-244 GCF_019091445.1 Streptomyces sp. GbtcB7 | reverse complement strand
GAGCAGACCGGCCCCTGAGGGCACGCCAGGCAGGCACGCGGCCGATTGGGGGCGCGTCGGCGCTGTCCATGCCGGGGCGTTGATGCGTACCGCGTATGCGGGAGCCACCGGCGAGCGGCGGTCGATCTCTTCCCAGCGTTGCGTTCCTGGCCCGTCGATGTTGCTTTCCACCTCCAAGTACAGGCCGCTGCTCCTCAGGGGCCCGAGGTGCCCCATGCCGCCCATGGCCTGAGCCACTGACACC
>NZ_JAGXJM010000508.1:0-244 GCF_019091445.1 Streptomyces sp. GbtcB7 | reverse complement strand
CCCCCCGTCGCGGTCGTCCATCTCGCGGTCCAGCTTCAGCAGGTCGCCGGAGTCGAACCCGTAGAGCGTGGGCGAGCGAGCGGCGTTGAGCAGCGGGATGAAGCGCTCGGGGGGGCCCGAGCCCGCCGGGCCCGCGACGACGCCGCACGCCTCGTCGGGGTGGTCCGGGCGCGCGGGCGCGACGTTGTGGTCGACGGGGCCCTGGGGGGGGGTCAGCATGTCGGTCGGGAAAAGCTGAGGGGGC
>NZ_JAGXJM010000507.1:0-244 GCF_019091445.1 Streptomyces sp. GbtcB7 | reverse complement strand
GGGCGGCAGCGTGAACGACAGGAACGTCCCCGCGATGAAGATGACGAAGGCGCCGTAGGGCGGATAGCGCGGGCCGAGGGCCTGCAACCCCGCCCCGATCGGCGGGGCGACACCGGTGGCCAGGAGTCCGCCCAGGGTGACCCGGGGGTTCGCCTTCACCAGGGGGAACCGGGGGGGCAACAGCCGCGGAACCAGGGCGCTTCGGACGTCCCCGTACGACCTGGAGGCGCCCAGCACGCCCAGC
>NZ_JAGXJM010000506.1:0-244 GCF_019091445.1 Streptomyces sp. GbtcB7 | reverse complement strand
ACACCAACGGCGGCCTGATCCCCTACGCCGGAGGCGTCGCACTCCACGACGAGGCGGCTGTCCTGGCCGGCGCGATCGGGGTCTCCGGGGGCATGCCCGACCAAGACGGCGAAGTCGCCCGCGCCGGCATCGCCGAGCACGACTGCCGCCCTCGGCCCTTCCGCCGACCGAAAATCCTTCCCCGCTGACCCCACCGATCGCTTTCACCGAAGGACCCACGATGAAGAAGATCCTCATCACGGGC
>NZ_JAGXJM010000505.1:0-245 GCF_019091445.1 Streptomyces sp. GbtcB7 | reverse complement strand
AATAAGATACCAGCAAGAGTAGAAGCAGAGATCTTTTGATATCTACTATGTTGGTTTGCTATGACAATCTGCTGAACTGTATCTAAGTTGGGAACAAGTGACTTGTGAAATCTTCTATACTTCATCACTTTTTGATAGGAATTATTAATGATTAGTCAGTGGTTATATTTACCTAAACTTTGGAAATTAAATTCTTGCTGATACTACAAATGAATGATATTAGTATTCATCCATAATTGTTCTTG
>NZ_JAGXJM010000051.1:0-70300 GCF_019091445.1 Streptomyces sp. GbtcB7 | reverse complement strand
AGCCCCCGCCCCCAGCACTCCAAGAACTGATCAACACCGTCGGCACCGGCAGACCCCTGAACCTCTACATCCCGGTCTAACAAACCACCGCTAGGAGTTGTCGTCAAAGTGCCCCGTCCATATGCGGGCACGACAGCGACGGCGATCCGCGCGGCCTGCACGCTGGCGGGGGCAGGGCTGCCGGGGCCTCCCCCTACGCGTGGGGCGCCGCCGACGCGGTGGCGGTGGCCCGCAGGGCGGTGGCCCGGCGTATGTCGGCGTGGATCCGGCGGGCGAGCGGGCCGGGGTCGTCCTGGAAGTAGAAGTGGTCGCCGTCGAAGCGGTTCAGGCCCAGGAAGTGCCGGGTCAGCGCGCTCCACCGGGCGAGCGACTCGACGGGTACGACGGGGTCGTCCGCCCCGGCGAACGCGGAGATCGGCACCGCGAGAGGGACCGGGGCGGGTGGGCGCCATGACTCGGTGAGGTGCAGGTCCCCCCGTATGGTGGGCTCGAACCGGGCCCACAGGTCGGGGTCGTCCAGGATGCCCTGCGGGGTGCCGCCCATGGTGGCGACCCGGCGCCGCAGGACCTCGTCGGAGGCACTCTCGGGGAGCGCGGCCCGCTCTGTGGTCGGCTGCTCGTCGACGGTGGTGGGCAGGGGCGCGGTGCGCGCCGACACCCCCAGCCAGACGGGCGGGGTACGGCCTTCCTCGAGCAGGCGCAGGGTCAGCGCGTATCCCACCGCGGCGCCCATGCTGTGCCCGAACAGGGCGAACCTGCCGGTGAGTTCGGTGTCCAGCTCGGTGAGGAAGTGGTCCACGAGGTCGTCCATGCGCTCGAGCGGGACCCGGCCGTCCATCAGCCGGCCCGGGGCGTTCGGGACATGGATCTCCCAGCCCCCCGGGAAGTGGGCGGCCCAGCCGCGGAACATGAGCTGCGAACCACCGGCGTGGTGGAACACGAACAGGCGCATGGTGACTCCATGGACGTCGATGACGTGCCCAGCCGGATTCGGCCTGGGGAATGTGGGCGGTGCCCCGCGAACCACACCGCGGGGGTCGGTGTGTTCGCGGGGCACCTGTGTGCGGCAGGGCGGTAATCCGACGCTTCAGCGTCGCCCGGCCGCACGGTCCGGTGTCATTTTTCGGTGCCGGGGGCGCGCCGTCCCACGAATCCGGCGACCACTAGCGCGCCCACCAGCAGCAGCGCTCCGGCGATGCCCATCGCCAGTCCGTAGTGCTGCGATCCGTCGCCCGAACCGATCACGACGCCCAGGATGGCGACGCCGAGGACGGCACCGCTCTGCCGAGCGGCGTTGAGCGCTCCGCCGCCGATGCCGGCGTGGTGCTTGGGCACCGAGCTGATGACGGCGCTGATGAGCGACGGCATCGCGAAGGAGATGCCGAAGCCCAGCAGCAGAAGTCCGGCCATGCTGCCGATCTGCGATGCCGAGGTGTGCATGAACGGCACCTGGAGCAGCGTGCCCGCACCCATGAGGACGAATCCGATGGTGGCAGGGATCCGCGGCCCGATCTTCGCGACGAGCTTGCCGGCGTTGCTGCCGTTGAACGCGGTCGGCAGGGTCAACGGCAGGAACAGCAGGCCGGTCTTCATCGCGCTGGCGTGGTCCACCGTCTGGAAGAACAGCGACAGGACGAACATGGCGCCCGACAGGCCGAAGTTGACCAGCAGTCCGGCGAGCAGGCCCGCCGAGAAGGTGGACGAGCCGAACAGGCTCATCGGGAGCATTACGTCGCCGCGCCGGCTGCGTTCGACGACGACGAAGGCGATGCCCATGACCACCGCGGCGGCCAGGGTGGACAGGACCACCGGGTCGCCGAACCCGCTCTCACCGCCGGCGATCAGCCCGTAGGTGAGCAGACCTAGGCAGGCGATGCCGGTGAGCTGACCCGGGAGGTCCAGGCCGCGGTCCCGCTTCGGCGCCGTGGCGGGCGCCTTCTTCGCGGTGATCGCGATGCTGAGCGCGGCCACCGGGACGTTGACCGCGAAGATCGCGCGCCAGCCGAGGGTATCGGTCAGCACGCCTCCGATCAGAGGACCTGCCGCCAGCGCGACACCGGTGATGGCGGCCCACACGCCCATCGCTCTGGCACGTTTGGCCGGGTCCGGATAGGAGTTGACGAACAGCGCCATGGACGTGGGCAGCAGGCCAGCGCCGAACAGGCCCAGCAGTCCACGCAGGACGACCAGGGACAGGGTGTTGGGTGCCGCGATCGAGATGGCGGACACCAGGGCGAACGCGCCGGAGCTGTAGAGGAAGAGCTGCTTGGCTCCCAGCCGGTCCGACAACGCGCCCGCGGTGAGCAGGAGCGCGGCGAACGTGAGGGTGTAGCCGTTCGAGATCCACTGGAGGGAGTCGACGGAGGCGTGGAACTCCTCCGCGATGGCCGGGAGCGCGACTACGACGACGGTGGTGTCGAGCAGCACCATGAAGTAGCCCAGAGAGATGCCCAGCAGGAGCCAGTCGCGTGTTTTCCTGGTCTCGGCCGGAGCTGCGATGTCGTCAAGTGGTTGCTCGGGTAACGTCGTCACTCGTACTCGGTTTCCTTGTTCGGGGACGCGGGGGGACTGGGGCGCACTGGTCGGACAGTGGCGATGAAGCAGGTGAGTGAGCGGCCCGCGGCGGCCGTCGGATGGGGCCGTCCGTGTTCGTGCCAGGGTGTGCGGCGGGGCTGCGGGCCAGCTGACCCCATCACCGATCAGTTACTAAACTATCATCCAGACGGACTTACGGGCAACCGTAAGGACGGGTGCTGGCGGAATGTCAACCCCCGTGCCGCGCACGGGAGAAGCGTCGTGTCAGCGGTCCCTCCACGAGGGAGTACAGGGCCCATGAAGCCAGCAGGGTGACCACCGCCTCGCCGGCGAGGATGGCCAGGCTGGTCCCGGTCCCGTACAACTCGACGCCCAGCATCTTGCGGAACCAGGCGAGCACGATGAAGTGCAGCAGGTAAAAGGCGAAGGACACATTGCCGAGCCAGACCATCGCTCGGCTGCGGAACAGCGTGAATCCGCCCTTCTGGTCCGCCATGGCGGCGGCGGCGATGAGCGTGACCGCCGGAATGAGACACATCGCGCGCTGGGCGTACAGGTACGGCACGTGGTAGCAGGCGACATATCCGGCGGCGAGCAGGACACCGGACCAGACCATGCCGATGTTGCGCCAGCGGTTCAGCATGACGGCCCGCGCGACGAGGATTCCGAGCGCGAAGTCCAGGACGCGCGGTAGCGGCATGATGTAGGCGAACCAGTAGTGGACCGGCGAGGTGCCGTCCGTGCCGGGCATCACGTGCGGGCCTGCCGGCACGAGGTAATAGGTGACCAGCGGCGTGACGAAGACCGCCGCCACCGTGCCGGTGATCCAGTACTTCAGCCGGTCGGTGGGGATGCTCCTGATCCCGGCCAGCAGCAGCGGAAAGACCAGATAGAAGACGGCCTCGACGGCGAGCGACCAGCTCGGCGGATTCACCGGGAGGTGCTCGGAGAAGTACGGCGTCCACACCTGGAACATGAACAGGGCGCCGAGCGCGGGCAGGACGGGCGTCGCAGCCGCGTACAGCACCATCGCGAGGATCCAGGCGACGACATAGTTGGGCAGGATCTTGACGAAGCGCCGGCGCCAGAAGGACGGCGCGGTGTCATTACCGGGAGCCGACCAGGTCAGCACGAATCCGCTGAGCACGAAGAAGAACGTCACGCCGAATGCGCCGCTCGGGCCGACGGCCCATCCGAAACGCTGTTCCACCTTGTCGTCGGCGATCAGGCGCACCAGGGGAAGCGGCAGCGAGGCGTGAAACACGAACACCATGAACGCGGCGGGGAAGCGCAGGCCGGTCAGTGAGGGAAGTCGGCTCGGGCGGTGCCGACTTGGGCCGTCCGGCGGCGTGGACGCCTGTGCCTCTTGCGGCGCGGTCGTCACCACGCGTATGCGATCGGTGGACATGTGAAGTCGCTCCTCGTTGATCCGGCCCGATGGGTCCGATGGGTCCGATGGGTCCGATGGGTCCGATGGGTCCGATGGGATGGGGTGTCCGCGATGCGAACGCAGAACCTTCGGAGGCGGCAGGGAGCGCGTCCGAGCGCGAGGCGGTCGGGGCAGCTGGAGTCGAACCAGCAACTGACTGCCAGAGACCGGCAGGAGGTACACCACCTACGTGCCCCGTGGTCCGGCAGCGGCCGACGCGCAACCGCGGCGCGCCGCGCCACCGGGGCGAACGGTTGTCAGGCGGGCCGGAGCCGTGTCCTCACCAGGAGGTCAGGGAGAACCGCTCGCTCAGATCGCGGGCCTCGACGGCGAAGTCCCTGATGCGCTCGGCCTTTTCGACCATCTTGTCGTCGCCGCTCTGCTTCGAGATCTCGATCAGCCAGGCGTAGGTCTCGCTGGGGTGCACGTCGTACTTGTAGTGCACCTTGGACAGCAGGAACAGGATGTCCCGGAAGTTCTCCCGCTCGATCACCTGGCCCAGGCTGAGGATCCGCCGGCGGTGCTCCGCGGTGAAGGGACGACGCTCGGGCAGGTCGGGCGTGGAGTCAGGGGTGTAGACGTTCGGGTCGGCGAAGATCTCCTTCTCGTCGAAGCCCCCGTCGAAGGCGAAGTCGATACACAGCGACTGCCGGCTGATGTCGGAGAAGTTGACCGCAGAGTGCACCGTCGCGGCGTCCAGGAACCAGATCTCGCCCGGGCGCATGTGGATGACGGTGTCCTCGTTGGAGTGGAAGGCGAGCGGGCTGTCCTCCAACACCATGAACGTACGGAAGTAGCGGTCGACTTCGCGGTCCAGCTCCACGAAGTCGCGGTGCGGGATGACGATGGCGTTCTTCAGGTTCCGGGTCCGCGCCATCTGCAGGTGCGCCCCGTCAAACACCGTGGTCACGATCTCCTTGAGGTAGGGGACCCGCTCCACGTGCGCCGTCGAGCGGGCGACGGTGCCCGTGAGGTCACGGTAGAGCCGGTCCTCGCTGTCCCCGGAGGCGTTCCACAGGGGGACGTGCTTCCAGAACCCATTGCTGAATTCGTCGTACTCCTCCTCCACGGTCGGAACCGAGGCGAGGTATCCGAGATCCGGGGCCAACCGGGTCTGATCGAGGTCGATCTTGCCAAGGATGTGCGAGCGCATCCGACCCTCCAGGTCGCGAGACAGGTGCGGGAGGCGCGGAGGCATCAGGCCGTTCCGGATGTGCGCCGCCCGCAGTGCCCTACCGTAACAATATTTCTAGTGATAGTCTAGGTTTCATGAATCATGGCAGCCAGCTCGACGGCGTGACCGGTGCGAGCGTGATCGTCACGGGTGCCGCCGGAGGAATCGGACGGGCGGTCGCCGAAGCGTTCGCGGCCGCGGACGCACGGGTCGTGCTCTGGGACGTCGCCGAAGGGGTCCACACCACCGCCGCGGAGATCCGGGCGCGCCATGCCGCGAAGGTGTACGCGGTGTGCGCGGACATCACCGACCGCGCCGCCGTACGCGAGGCGTTCGACTTCTCCGAATCCGCCGCCGGGGACGTGTCCGTCGTGGTCCATGCCGCCGGCGCGCTGGCGACCGGGCCGGCGCTCGAGGCCGCCGAGGGGGCCTGGGAACGCTGTCTGTCGACGAACGCGACCGGCACCATGCTCGTCGCCTCGGAGTCGGCGCGGCGCATGGCCGCCCGTGGGCACGGGGCGATCACCGTCATCACCTCCAATGCGGCGTCCACCCCCCGGGTGGGCATGAGTTCCTATGGCGCATCCAAGGCGGCGGCCACCGCGTTCGTACGCGGCCTGGGACTCGAGGTCGCGGGTCGAGGCGTCCGGTGCAACCTCGTGTCGCCCGGCTCGACCGAAACCGCGATGCTGCGTCAGAGCTGGACCGGTGCCGCGGACATGGACTCAACGATCGGCGGTGACCCCACGACGTACCGGCTGGGGGTGCCGCTCCGCCGCGTCGCCCAGCCGCAGGACATAGCCGACGCGGCTCTCTTCCTGTCCTCCGCCGCCGCGCGCCACATCACCCTGCACGACCTGCGCGTCGACGGCGGCGCCACTTTGGACATGTGACGACCCATCTACCGGAAAGGACGCCCGATGGCGATTCCCCCAATTCCCGCGTACGACCTGCCTTCCGTCGGAGAGCTGGTCACCAACCGTGTTCCGTGGCAGCTGGACACGGCTCGGTGCGCGCTGCTCGTCCACGACATGCAGAAGTACTTCATCGACGCCTTCGACCCCCAGGCCGAGCCGATCTCCACAGCTCTCGGGAACATGACCGCCATCCGCCGGGCGTGCCGGGAGGCAGGCGTCCCGGTGGTGTACACGGCTCAGCCCGGGAACCAGCACCCGTCGCGGCGCGGCCTGCTGTCGGACTTCTGGGGCAGTGGGCTCAACTCCGGCCGGGACGCGGAGATCGTCGACGAGCTGACCCCGGACGACGACGACATCTTCGTCACCAAGTGGCGCTACTCCGCGTTCCAGCGCACCGATCTGGCGCAACTGCTCAAGCATCACGGGCGGGATCAGCTGATCGTCGTCGGGGTGTACGCCCACATGGGCTGCATGCTCAGTGCCGCCGAGGCATTCATGAGTGACATCCAGCCGTTCATCGTGGCCGACGCCACCGCCGACTTCAGCCGGGACGAGCACCTCCTGGCGCTGCACTACACCACCAAGAGGTGCGGTTCGGTGGTGACCACCGACCAGGTCGTCGGCTCGCTGTCCGGGCGCGCCGCGGCGTGATGGCGCCGGCCGCGGCGCGCCGGTGCCCGGTCTCGCCGCGGCCCCCGCAGGCCCGCTGTCGCTTCGCCCCCGCGGGCGAGGCGACGGCGGGCCGCGGTCGGTTACGCCCAGGCGTACTCGGTTGCCCCCAGCGCGGTCAGCATCGGGGAGAACTTCGCGGAGGTCTCGGCGAGTTCGGCCTCCGGGTCGGACTCGGCGACGATGCCGCCGCCTGCGAAGATCCGGATGCTGCGCCGGTCGGCCGTGATCTCTCCGCAGCGTATGGACACCATCCACTCGCCGTCGCCCTGTGCGTCGCACCAGCCCACCGCGCCGGCATAGAAGCCTCGGTCCCCCTCGATCTGTGCGATGGCGTCACGGGCCCCCTCGGCGGGATGGCCGCAGACCGCCGCGGTCGGGTGGAGGGCCAGAGCCAGGTCGAGCGCGGAGCTTTGTTCGCTCCTGAGGGTGCCGGTCACGGGCGTACCGAGGTGCCACAGGGCCGGCGCCGCCACCAGCGACGGCGAGCTCGGGGCCCGGACGTCCTCGCAGAGCGCGCCGAGCGACTTGCGCAACCCCTCGACCACGATGGCGTGTTCGCCGAGATCCTTGACCGATCGGGTGAGAGACTGCGCGACGGCGGCGTCCTGGTCGGGGTCCGCCGCGCGTGCGGCCGTTCCGGCCAGCGGGAAACAGGAGACCTCGCGTCCAGAACGGCGCACCAGGAGCTCCGGACTCGATCCGACCAGGGTGCGGGCCGTGTAGGGCTCCCCCGCCGGAGTCAGGTCCACGCAAAAGCCGTTGCCCGCGGCGTCGTTGGCCACCAGCCTGTGCATCAGGGCCATCGGCGGGATGGGGCGGTCGGCGCCGAGGACGAGCGAGCGCGCCAGCACCACCTTGGTCATCGGATCGTCCAACGCGCGCAGACGGCGCAGCGCCGAGCCGACGGCCTCGAGGTGGCCGTCGGGGGAAGGGATGCGGTCGAGAACGACACATTGGGGCACGGTGCCGGAAGGAAGGGCGGCGGACCACGGCCCCGGGAGGCGGTGGAGCGCGGCGGGAACGGTGAGAGCGGCGGGAGACCTCAGATCAAAGGGAAGGGCACCGACGATGGCCGGGATGCGTCCTTCCCTGAGCTGTGCGGCGGCCTCGTGCGCGTCGTCGAACGAGTCGAGGGAGCCAGGTGCGTGGATCGACCGATGCCGTTTCGAGAGAACGAAGGGAGTGGTTTGTTGACGCGCCGTACCTTCCCCCGCCGTCCCAGTCACTGAGATCGTCATAAAACTAGACTATCATATTAATGCCTACCTACGGTATGGTGAGGTCGTCGACGGATGACGCCGTCGGCCCCCGACCCACCCACCCCCACGGAAGGGCAGGCATGTCGCACAGCGCGTTGACCAGCGGTGATTTCATCCCGTGGCCGACGGAAGAGGCCGCCTCGTACCGGAGTTCCGGCTACTGGGCGGGCATCACCTTCGGTGAGCTGCTCGCACGCCGGGCAGCCGAGTCGGGCGAGCGGCGTGCGGCCCGCGACCAGAACCGGTCACTGACGTACCGTCAGCTCGACGACTCCGCTTCCTCGTTCGCGACCGGACTGCGGGACTTGGGCATCCGGCCCGGCGACCGGGTGATGCTCCAGATGCCCAACCGGGCCGAGTTCCTCGAGGCGCTGTTCGCCCTCTTCCGGCTCGGTGCCGTACCCGTCATGTGCCTTCCCGCCCACCGACACGCCGAACTGGCCGCGATCGCAGAGGCGAGCTCCGCGGTGGCGATCGTCGTCGCGCAGGACGGGGCCGGCTTCTCCTACGTGGACCTGGCACAGCGGATACGGCGAGAGGCGCCGACGCTGCGCCACGTGATCGCCGCCGGGCCCGCAACGGCGCGGGCCCTCTCGGTGGCCGGCGCGGACTTCGGCGACCTCTACCTGCCCGCGGTCGAGCAGCCCGCGCCGTCCGCCGGTGCGGTGGCCCTGCTCCAGCTGTCCGGAGGCAGCACCGGAATTCCCAAACTCATCCCGCGCACCCACGACGACTACCTCTACAGCGTCCGGCGCAGCGTCGAGGTGTGCGGTCTGAGCGAGTCGTCGGTCTACCTGGCGGTGCTGCCGGCCTCCCACAACTTCACCCTCAGCTCCCCCGGCATCCTCGGCGCGTTGTGGGCGGGCGGCACGGTGGCGCTGACGGAGGACCCGAGCCCGTCCTCGGCCTTCGCGTTCATCAAGGAGACCGGCACCACCATCACCGCGCTCGTACCGCCGCTTGCCCGCGTGTGGGTCAACACGGCCGAACGATCGGGCGCTCCCGGACTGGAGACCCTGGAGGTCGTGCAGATCGGAGGCGCGCGCTGCCCAGGCGAACTGGCCGCCAGGGTTAGGCCCGCTCTCGGCGCGCGTGCACAACAGGTGTTCGGGATGGCCGAGGGTCTGGTCTGCTACACCCGCCTGGACGACCCCGAGGACATCGCCGTCGGCACCCAGGGCAGACCGATGTCCGACCGGGACGAGTTGCTCGTGGTCGACGAACACGACCGTCCGGTCGAGGCCGGCGCGTCCGGCCATCTACTCACCCGGGGCCCGTACACGATCCGCGGCTACTTCCGCAATCCCGCCGCCAACCACCGCTCCTTCACCGCCGACGGCTGGTACCGGACCAGCGACATCGTCAGCGTGCGGCCCGACGGGAACCTCGTCGTCGTCGGGCGCGCGGGCGACTTCATCAACCGCAGCGGCGAGAAGCTCTCGCCGGAGGAGCTGGAACAGCATCTGCTGCGGCATCCGCTCGTCGACGATGTGATCGCGGTCGGAATGGCCGACGAGATGCTCGGCGAACGCACCTGCGTCTTCGTCGTCCCGAGCGCGGCGGACACCGCGCCGTCCCTGACGGACCTGCGCACCTTCGCACGGCAGAACGGTCTGGCCGACTGGAAGCTGCCCGACGAGGCCAGGGTCGTACGGGAATTCCCCAAGACGAAAGTCGGGAAGGCGAGCCGAGCCGACCTCCGCGCCATCCTGCGCGGCTGAACTTCGCCCTCCGTCCTACCACCACCAGCATGACCAGACCAGAGAGGAACCCAGGCATGCCCACGATAAGCCGCGAGCAGATGAAGGCCGACATCGCCGAGGCGGCCGGCCTCGAGCCCGAGCAGATCGGCGATGACACCAATCTGCGTGACGCGGGGCTCGACTCCATCCGGCTGATGTCCCTCGTCGAGAAGTGGCGGGCCGCCGGAGTGCGGGGCGCCGACTTCGTGACCCTGGCGTCGTCGCCGACGCTCGGCACATGGATCGCCGAGTTCTCGTCCGTGGACGCGGCCGCCGACGCCCAGACCGCCCGCTGACCCGAACCAGGATTGGAACCAAGCACATGGAAAGCCGTAAAGAGCAGGTCGATGTCGTCGTCGTCGGCGGAGGGCCCGGCGGATCGACCGTCGCCACACTGCTGGCGCGCCGGGGCCACTCCGTCGTCCTCCTGGAGAAGGAGAAGTTCCCCCGGTACCAGATCGGGGAGTCCCTGCTGCCCGCCACGGTGCACGGCGTCTGCAAACTCCTCGGTGTGACCGAGGAGATGGAGGCGGCCGGCTTCATGTACAAGCGCGGCGGCAGCTTCCGCTGGGGCACCAACCCGGTCCCGTGGAACTTCCTGTTCTCCATATCCCCGGAATACAGCGGCCCCACCTCCAACGCCTACCAGGTGGAGCGGGCCCGCTTCGACGAGATCCTGCTGCGCAACGCGGCCCGCTGCGGCGCCGACGTACGCGAGGAGTGCGACGTCACCGGTTCCCTCCAGGCCGACGACGGCCGGGTCACCGGCGTGTCCTACCGCGACGCGGACGGCGGTGAGCACGAGATCTCCGCGACCTACGTGGTGGACGCCTCCGGCAACCGGAGCAGCCTGTGGCGTGCGACCGGCGGTGAGCGCAAGTACTCCGAGCACTTCCAGAACGTGGCCGTCTTCGGCTACTTCAACGGCGGCGGCCGGCTGCCCGAGCCCAACAGCGGCAACATCCTCTGCGAGGCGTTCGACGAGGGCTGGCTGTGGTACATCCCGCTCACCGACGCCCTCACCAGCGTCGGCGCCGTCATCAGCCGGGAGAACGCGTCGCAGATCCAGGGCGACCGCGAAGCCGCGCTGATGAAGTTCGTCGACCGCAGCTCGTACGTCAAGGACATGCTGACCGACGCCACCCGGGTCAACGACGACAGCATGTACGGCGAGGTCCGCATCCGTAAGGACTACTCCTACGCGAACACCCGCTTCCACGCCCCCGGCATCGTGCTGATCGGTGACGCGGCGTGCTTCATCGACCCGGTGTTCTCCACGGGCGTCCACCTGGCGACCTACGCCGGTGTGCTGGCGGCGCGCTCCATCAACAGCGTGCTCGAGAAGAGCGTTTCCGAGGAGCGGGCATTCGCCGAGTTCGATGGCCGCTACCGCCGTGAGTACTCGGTCTTCTACGAGTTCCTCTCGTCCTTCTACCACATGGACCAGGCCGAGGACTCCTACTTCTGGCGGGCCCGGAAGGTCACCAACCTGCCCCAGTCGTCCTTCGAGGCGTTCGTCTCGCTGGTGGCCGGCGGGTCCTCCAAGGAACGCGTACTGACCGACGGAGCGCAGGTGGCCGAGCGGTTCGCGCGCTCGGCCGAGGACATCTCCCGTGCCGCGGAGCGGACCGGAGGGATGGAGACGGACTCCGGTCAGCGCATGAACCACCTCTTCTCGGCCCCCGTGGTGCGGGAGGTCATGGAGGAGATGAACGCCCTCCAGGCGAATAGCGGCGAGGGCACCGAAGTGGTCGAACCGCCGCTGCTCGAGGGCGGGTTGGTGCCGACCCCCGACGGCCTCGGCTGGGCGGAGCCGGTATCGGTGCCCGTCTGAACCGCCGGGTGACGCGCGGCGGCCACGGCCGGAGGTCGCTCGGTACCGCTTGTGATGCCGACCCGCTCCATGGAGGGGAAACCGATCATGAACAACCCATTCGACGACCCTGAAGGCACGTTCCACGTCCTCGTGAACGACGAGAACCAGTACTCCCTGTGGCCCGCGTTCGCGCCGGTCCCGGCGGGCTGGGTCGCGGCGTTGACCGGCGCGAAGCGCGACGAGGCGCTGGCGCACATCGAAGGGAACTGGACCGACATGCGCCCCAAGAGCCTCGCCGAGGCGACCCGGACCGCATGACCTGGACGGCCCCGGCAGGGCCGTGAGTGACGTATCTCGTGCGGCGGACAGGACTGCTCCTGTCCGGCCGCCGAGGCGTGCTGCCCGGACGGCGGACAACGGTCCGCCGCCGGGGAACGACCGGCTGCCCCTGCGGGCCCCATGGGCCGACGACGGGAACGGTCGTCATCCCGAACCGAAAGGACGGTACCCATGGGCGTCGCCGACGGCGTGTCCTTCACCGCGCGGCTGGCGGCCACCCTGCTGGCCATCCTCCTGCTCGCCCTGCTCGGGCGTAGGGCGGCACGGTTGCTGCGTCAGCCGGAGGTCGTCGGGGAGATCATGGCGGGCCTGTTCGCCGGGCCGTTCATCGTGGCGTTCTTCGGAACCGACGTGCTCCACAGCCTGCTGCCCGCGGGCACGCTCGACACGCTCAAGCTCGTCTCCGAGGGAGGTCTCGCGCTGTTCCTGGTCGGGACCACCCACAAGCTGCGCCTGGGCGTGCAGCGGACGGTGCGTCGGGCCGCTGGACCGGTTGCCCTGGGCGCGTTCGTCCTTCCGCTGGTGACCGGGGCGCTGCTCGCCGGATGGCTGGTGTGGCGGGGGGACGCGGACGTGCGCGGGCACGCCCCCGCGTCGGCGGTCGTGCTCATGGTCGCCGTGTCGCTGTCCATCACGGCCGTACCAGTGCTCGCCAGAATCCTCGAGGAACGGGGCATGCTGGGGTCGGTCACCGGGCGGGTCGCCATGTTCGCGGCCATCCTCATCGACATCGCCGGGTGGATCCTGCTCTCCATCGCGGTGGGCCTGGCGTCCGGCAGCCCGGCGGGCTTCCTGCGCTCGATGGAGGTGCTCGCCGCCGGGGCGGTGCTGGCCCTGGGAGCGCGCCGCGCGCTGGGCTCCCGACTGGGCACCGGCATGGTCACCCGGGCCCGCAGGCGCACCGCGCTGGTGATCGGCGCCCTGGCGATCACGCTGGCCTTCGCCTCCGAACGGCTGGGCCTGACCGCGGTCTTCGGAGCCGTACTGCTGGGGCTCGCCGTTCCGGCCACCGACTCGGCTCCCTGGGAGTCCGCGGTGGCCTCGGTGACGCGTGCGGGACGCGGCCTCGTCCCGGTGTTCTTCGCGGTCACCGGCGTCACGGTCTTGACGGCCGGGTTCGACGACACCCCGTGGGGCCTCGTTGTCGGCACCGTGGTCCTGGGCGCGCTCAGCAAGGTCGGCGGCGGCTACCTCGGCGCGCGGCTGGGCGGGCAGGAACGCCGGGAGTCCTTGCGGATCGGGGTCCTCATGAACACCCGCGGGCTCACCGAACTCGTCGTCCTGAAAGTCGGCTACAGCGCGGGAGTCCTCTCCCCGCCCCTCTTCCTCGCCATGGTCGTCATGGCCCTCACCACCACGGCCATGACCGGACCGTGCCTGCAGCTGCTCAAGACGCGCGAGCCCCGGGCCGAGCGGGTCTCCGCCGGGGCGGTCACCTGAGTCCGGATCACACACTCAGCATTCCGAATGAAGTATCAAAACTGATAGTCTAGGTTTAGGGGGCGAGTCTTCGCCACCGGCCTGGCCGACGCGGCGGCCAGGCCGGCGAGGCCCCTCTACGACAACGGGGAGGACGCCGATGACCGGCGGCAAGATCGAGTCGCTCGCACTTCTGGGCGCACAGCAGGGGATCCTCTACGCACAGCAACTGGTGCCGGACAGCCCCATCTTCAACATCGGTCAGGCCGTGTGGTTCGGCCGGGGCGTCGATCCGGCCCTGCTGGACGAGGCCGTCCGGACGGCCGTCGCGGAATCGGAGGTCCTGAGCAGGCCCCTCCCGCGGCAGGACGACGGCACGCACCCCGCCCCCGCCGACCGTCTCGCCGTCGCGGTGCACGACCTCGGCGGCAGCCCCGAACCGAAGACGGCTGCGCTGCGGGCCATGCACGCCGACCTGGCCGTACCGCGCGAGCTGACCGGCGACGACCTCGTCCACAGCGCCTACTACCGGCTCGGCGAGAACGAGGGCGTCTGGTACTTCCGGTCGCACCACATCCTCCTCGACGCCTACGGCCTGATGCTCATCTCCCGCCGGGTCGCGGAGCTCTACACCGCCCTCGCTCAGGGCCGCCCGCCCCGCGCCCGCTGGTTCGGACGGATCACGGACCTGCTGGACGAGGAGATCCAGGCCGAGGCGGACCCCACCTTCGAGGAGGACCGCGCGTTTTGGGCCCGGAAGGTCGACGGCCGCTCCGCCCAGCGGGTGCCGGGCGTGCTCGCGTCCTCGGGCTACGACGACTACGACAAGCCGCCCCACCGCGTCACGGTGGAACTCGGCGACGCGGCCCGCCTGCGCCTGCGCGAGGTGGCCGACGCCCAGGGGGCCACCTGGGGCGAGCTCGTCATCGCCAGCTGGGGAACCTACCTCTCCAAGGTCATGGGCACCGAACACATAGCGCCCGGCCTCCCCATGATGTGCCGCTCCACACCCACGGCGCTCAGCACGCCCGCGGTCACGGTGAACATCCTTCCGCTGCACGTCGACATCGACCCCCACGCGACGGTGGCCCAGATCATCCGGCACTTCGCCCACGAGGTCGGCCAGGTCCGCGCCCACCAGCGCTACCGCCGCGAGAGCATCGCCCGCGAAGCAGGCCTGATCGGCACCGACGGCCGGCTCTCGGGTTCGCAGATCAACATCAAGGCGTTCGACTACCACCTGGACTTCGGCGGGATCACCGGCGTCCAGCAAGGACTCTCCACGGGACCGGTCGACGACCTGTCGCTGTCCGTCTACCTCGACTCCAGCCACGGACTGCGCTTCGACCTCGACGCCAACGCCTCCCTGTTCGACGTCCCCTCCGTACAGCGCCACCTCCACCGGTTCATCGCCTACTTCGACAGGTTCCTCGGCGCCGCCGACGACCAGTGGATCGGCGCCCTGTCCGTCGCCGACGAAGCCGACATCCGCCAAGTCGTCACCGACTGGAACCTCGGCCCGCGCCCAGACGACGACGCGACCCTGCTGTCCCTTCTGGACGCGCAGTTCAGCCGCGCGGGCGACGATCCCGCCGTCGTCTTCCGCGGCGAGAGCCGGACCTTCGCCGAGCTGGACGCGTCCGCGAACCGGCTGTGCCGTCACCTGCTCGCGGCGGGCATCGGCACGGGCGACCGCGTCGCCGTCGCCCTGCCCCGCTCCCACGACCTCGTGGTCGCCCTCGTCGCCGTCCTGCGCTGCGGCGCGGCCTACGTACCCGTCGACACCGCCTACCCGGACGACCGCATCGAGTACATGCTCCAGGACACCCAGGCGCCGGTCGTGATCACCTCGACCGAGTTCCTGAAGAAGCTGGAGCCCATCCTGGGGGTCATGGACGGGACCGTACTGCTGACCGTCGACGACGTGCCGACCGCGACCGCGATCGCCGCCCAGCCGGCGGACACGGTCACCGACGCCGAGCGCGGGGGGCGCCTCCACCACCAGGCCCCGGCCTACGTGATCTACACCTCCGGTACGACGGGACGGCCCAAGGGCGTGGTGCTGTCCCACCGTTCGATCGTGAACCGGATCCGCTGGGGCCAGTCCCAGCTGTTCGCCCTGTCCCAGCGCGACCGGGTACTGCAGAAGGCTCCGATCAGCTTCGACGTGTCGGTCACCGAGCTCTTCTGGACCCTCACCTCGGGCGCCGTCGTCGTGCTGGCAGAGCCGGGACGGCACGGAGACCCGCTCCACCTCACGCAGTTGATGCGTGACGAGTCCATCACGCTGGGCAACTTCGTACCGTCGATGCTCCAGGCGTTCCTGGAGTCGGAGCCGGACCCGGCCCACCTCGCGCTGCGGCACGTCGTCTGCTCGGGAGAGGCCCTCCCCCGGAGCCTGGCGCAGGAGCTCGGTGACCGCCTCGGCATCACCGCGTGGAACACCTACGGCCCCACCGAGACCGGCGAACTCACCTTCCACCGGGTCGACCTGCGCTCCGACTCCGCCGTCCTGGGCGGCATCGAACCGCTTGGCCGGCCGGCCGCCAACTGCGACGGCTACATCCTCGACCGGTTCCTCCAGCCCGTCCCGGCCGGTGTCCCGGGAGAGCTGTACCTGGCCGGCGCACAGCTGGCCAACGGCTACCACAACCAGCCGGCCCTGACAGCCTCGCGGTTCGTCGCCAATCCCTACGGGGAGCCGGGGGAACGTCTCTACCGCACCGGTGACCTCGCGATGTGGTCCGACTACGGCACCATCGTCTACCTCGGCCGCAACGACGACCAGATCAAGATCCGTGGCTTCCGCGTGGAACTCGCCGAGGTCGCGGCGGTGGCCGCGAAGACCCCCGGCGTCGGCCCCTGCGTGGTCGTCCCGAAGACCGCGCCGAGCGGCGCACTCGTCCTCGTTGCCTACGTCGTACCGGACGCCGGCGCGGACCGGGAGGGCCTCGCGGAAAAGGTCGTCCTAAGGACGCGGGAGAATCTCCCGGACCATATGGTCCCCTCGTTCGTGGTCACCCTCGACCGCATCCCGATGACCCCGAACGGCAAGCTCGACCGGCGTGCCCTGCCCGAGCCCGACTACGAGGCCGTCGACACCGGCCGCCCGCCGGCCGGTGAGCTGGAGACCGGCATCGCCCGCATCTTCGAGGACGTCCTCGGCCTGTCGCGCGTGGGCGCAGACGACGACTTCTTCCACCTCGGGGGCCACTCCCTGCTCGCGACCAGGATCGTCCTGCGCGTGAACCAGGAGTTCGGCACTGACATCTCGCTCAGGACGCTCTTCGAGAACCCCACGGTCGCTTCTCTCGCCGCCTGGCTGGACCTGCCCCTCACGACCTCGTGACCCGAACCGGCGCAGCCGCCGGCAAACAAGGAGGACGTCGTGTATGACGTGATCGTGGTCGGTGCCCGGATCGCGGGCGCCTCCACCGCGATGCTCTTGGCCCGGGACGGTTACCGGGTCCTCATGGTCGACCGGGACAGGGTCGTCAGGGACGCCCAGTCCACCCTCTACATCCACCAGTCGGGCGTCGCCGCACTCCACCGCTGGAACGTGCTGCCCGAGGTCGTGGCCACCGGCTGTCCCCCCTTGGAACGGATTCGCCACACGGCCGGGGACACGGTGCTCGACGGCGCCTCGAGCCGCACCGGCGGTGTCCGTGCCGCATACGCGCCCCGCCGCCGGCTCCTCGACCCCATCCTCATACGCGCCGCTGTCGACGCGGGAGTCGAGTACCGCCCCAACGCCTCCGTCAACGACCTGCTCTTCGAGGACGGACGCGTCGTGGGCGTCAGGACCGGCTCCGTCCGGGGTGAGGCGGAGCACACCGAACGCGCCCGTCTTGTCGTGGGCGCGGACGGCATGCGTTCCACGGTGGCGGCCAGGGTGCGAGCACCCGTCCTGATGCAGGACCCGCACCACACCTGCGTGTACTACACGTACTGGTCCGACCTTCCCCCCCTCCTGCGCACCTTCGAGGCTCCAGGCCGGTGGGTCGCCACCATTCCGACGAACGACGGGGCGACCCTTGTCGCTGCGTACTTCCCACAGGCGCAGTTCCCAGCCATACGCGGCGACGCCCTCGACGCGCTGCTCACGCAGGTGCAGAAGACCGCGCCCGAGGTACGCGAGGAGATGGCGGCCGGCCGCCGACTGGAGCATGTGCACGGCACCGGCGATCAGCGCAACTTCTTCCGCGAGGCGCAGGGACCGGGCTGGGTCCTGGTCGGTGACTCGGGGCACCACAAGGACTCCATCACCGCTCGGGGCATCACCGATGCCTTCTGCCAGGCACAGCTTCTGGTCGATTGCGTGGGCGACGGGTTGCAGGATCCCAAGGCGCTGAGCACCGCGTTGAAACGGTTCGCGGAACAGCGCCTGGACGCCCTTCTGTCCGCGTACCACGGCACGTTGAAGCAAGCCCGCCTGGAGAGCGGGGGGCCGAGAACCGACGTGCCGCTTGGGATGGAAATTGACCAGAAACTGGTCATCCATTGAGGGAGAGGATAAGGTCAAACAAAGGACTTAACTGCCATGGCACTTATGGCAGGCAACCAAGCGCTGCGTCGGCTTCAGGCACACCTCACTCCGTACCCAAATCCCGCTCACCACAGTGAACTTTCCTACGTTCACCCCCCCGCGGTCCGTCCGCGAGCGAAGGGCTGACGACGTCGTCGGCAAGCTGGTTTCGGTCAGCTGTCTGTCCGGATCATCCGCGGAGCGATGCCTGCTCATCGACTGAGAGATGATGGTGCAGGAGGAACACCTCCGAGCTTGTCTGGGCCGCGCTGACACGCCGGGTTCGTCGTAGGGGTGAGGGAATTGACTGTGTCTGAGCCGATGCGCTGCTCGGAGGTCGCCGAGGCCCTGGATGACATCTTCCAGGCGCTGGGCCCCCGGGAACTCATGCTGTGTCGTGAACGGATCTTCTCCCCCAGGCCGGTGCCCCTGGCCCGCCTCGGACAGACGATTGGTATCTCACGGGAGCGCACGGGACAGATCGACCACCAGGTGCGCCGAAACCTCAAGGTCGCCCTCTTCGCCTCCGAGGTGGTCGCCGAGACGGCGCGCTGGGTTGTCGACACTGTTCCCTACGCCGCCGAGGTCAGCCGCCTGGCCGCGCAGCGGCCGGAGGTGAACGCTCCGGTCGAGAGTCTGGGTGTATCGGTCATCGAGGTTCTCGCCGCGGTGGGGACCAAGTTCGAGGTGCGGGAAGGATGGGTCCTCGCCCCCGACGCGGACGACGTCGTCGAATCCACCGCGGACATCCTCGAGACTCATGCCTCACCCGAGGGCGTCGTTCCGCTCGGCATCGTCGCCCAGGAGCTTTCACTGGCGCAGGACGAAGCGGCGCGCTGGCTCACCCGCTGTGGTTACACCACGCTCGTCGGCCATGTCCTCATCCATACCTTCAGCATCGAGGACCACGTCGCCGGGATCCTGGGCGTCGTCGGCGAACCGAGGACGCTCGACGAGATTCACGCGCAACTGCACCCGAAGCGGACGAGTGCGGCGGTGCGCAACGCGCTCGTGGCGGACAAGCGGTTCATGAAGTCGGACCGGACCAAGTGGGCGCTCACCCGCTGGGGGCTGCCCGCGTACATGCCGATCCGTCAGCAGATCGCCCACCTCATCACCGAGAACGGCGGCCAAATCGAGCTCGACGAGCTGATCGCCTCCATCCGCTCGCGATACGACGTGAGCGAGGCCAGCATCCGGACCTACGCCTCCGCCGGCGAGTTTCGCCAGGCTGCGAACGTTGTCTCCTTTCGGAGCGCGGTACGCAAACCTGGCCGCAGCCCCCAGGGAACGCCGCGGCTCTACCGTGAGGGCGACACTCTGCGCTTCCGGATGACGATCAACAATCAGCACAAACGCGGATCCTCGTTCAGCCTTCCGTCCGGCCTGGCTGCCCTGCTCGGTGTGGGACCCAACTCGTCCAAGTCCTTCGCGAGCCGGCTAGGACCGCAGGAGATCGTCTGGTCCTCCGTCCAGGCCCGGACCGGGACGATCAAACGCTTCCTCGAGGAACTGCGGGCCGAGGTGGGAGACGTCGTCTTCCTGGAGTTCCGCCCCAGTGACGAGTTCGGCGTGGAGTCACTGCGCAAGTCGGGCTCCGGCCTGCGCGCCGCGCTGGCGATGACGGGTCATTCCCGCGCCGACGATCCGACACTCACGGACGCTGAACTTGTCGCCGCCCTCGCCCACGCCGTGTGGCTGGAGAAGGACGCCTCACTCGATGACGTCCGCGCCACGCTGGACCGCCGTCGCGAACCGGAGACCCTGGACGCGCTGGCCTCAGTGGCCGAGTGACCTTCCCGCGAGGAGACCGAGGGCATACGGCTCGTCGAATTCGTCGAACACGGCACGTGCGTGGCGGTCGATCCTCACTCTGCCGCCAATGAGGTCGATGGTGCAGAGCTGAGGCTCCATCATCCCCTCCTTCGTGTGCGCGCAGTGGTCGTGAAAGCCCGTCTCGAACCAGTTGTCGCAGTTGTCCGGCAGGAGTTCGTCGCTGCCGACGATCGCGCGCAGCTGTGGCCGGGACGACACGGCGAGGCCAGCAGTGTCGAGCGGCCGCCGCCGTGCCGAGGCGAGCATGGCCACGGAACTAGAACTGATCATGCGCGTTTGCGATTCCTCGACAAAGCGTGGCGTCCGCCCGAGGGAGAGACCACCTCCGACGAGGAAGGCGCTGAAGCCCAACACGATCGAATCCTGCGAGTTCAGCGACTCGGTTATCGTGACGACGTCCCGAGCCGACAGACCCAGTCCATCTGCGATTTCCTGCATGCTTTCCAGGATCTCCGTATGCGACACGAAGACCGGATCCCCATTCCGGGGGGTGAAGAAAATGATCCCTGGGTCGTCGAGTTTGTCCACTGCGGCAGCTTCGCGCGCGACCAAAGCGAAATCCGGCGCTCCGGGAACGGCACCCGGCTCCTCGTCGTCGAAGAACATTTCCTCGGTGAGAGCGGCGTCCGCGCCATGCGTGATGATGAAGTTCAGTCCCGCTTCATCCGGAATTCGCCTCATGGACTCCGGATCGCCCAACACGTCGAGCAGCGCGGGGACCGCGCCTACACGAGAAAGGGCCAACACCGCTACCAGGAACTCGTATCCAGACCTGATGTACACGCCCACGCGGTCGAGCGGCGAAACGCCGGCAGCTTCGATCGCCTCGGCCAGGAAATCCGCTCCGTCGTCCAACGACGCATAGTCGACGAAAAACCCGTCACCCAGAACAGCGGCGGTTTCCGGACTTATTCCTGCCATTTCCTTGATGACGTGATCTATCGATTCCCATTGCATGAGAAATCCCCCCCGTGGTGAGCTCATCGCCCAGCCTGGCGCCAGGGTACCAGACACGACCATCGTGGCGGCGTTTCGCCCATGTCCTGGAATCTGGCCTGAAGTATGTGGCGGGAGTAGCCTCAAATATGTACAGGGAATTGAATGTCTGCTTTTAAACTATTCAGCCGCCCTCAGTAGCGCCGGCTGGCCCTGACGGTGCAGTGCAGAGGGCAGATGAGTTCCCAGCGGGCGTCGGACAGGTCGTTTGGGTAGGGCCGTGAGGCGTGCATGACGCCTGGGTACGGGGCGACTGTCGGACTGGGCAGGGCGTGTGCCGGGGCGTTGGGTGCAGCCGGGTGTGGGTTCGCAATCCTGCGTGAACCAGGTGGTTTTCAAACGAGACGGGAGCTGCCATAAGAGGTCGTTTTCATCCGCTTTGGACATTTATGGAATGATTCTCAGAGGGTGGAGTGGCGGTGTGGAAGAGGTAGCAGGTGCGGCTGGGGTTGGTGGGTCTGGAGGGGGGACGGGTGGGGCGGGGTGCTGCTCGTTCTTGTCTCATTCCAGGATGTCCGGTTTTCAGGGCTGCGTGCTTCTGTCGTCATCGCTGTGCGCCTGGGCGCACTCGGTCCGCGGCGATACATCCCGAGCATGGCGAAGCGGCGTCCGTATCCGAGTGATCTGTCCGATGCCCGCTGGGAGTTGATCGAGCCCGTGCTCTCGGCCTGGCGCTTCGAGCGCCGCGGCAGGGCCCTGGACTTCGGCCGGCCGCCCGAGCACGACCTGCGCGACATCATGGACGCGATCTTGTACGTGGACCGGACCGGCGTTCAGTGGCGTTACCTCCCGCACGATTTTCCACACTGGAACACGGTCTACGGCTACTTCGCCAAGTGGGCGGACGAGGGCGTGTTCGCACAGCTGGGCGGCTTGCTCCGGCAGCTCCTACGGGCGAAGGAGGGGCGGGCTGCCGAGCCGTCGGCCTGTGTGATTGACGCCCAGAGCGTCAAGACCTCCACCAGCGTCCCCGCCGCCGGCCAGGGCATCGACGCCGGGAAGAAGATCGTGAGCAGGAACCCTCGCCGCGCCGAGGCTGATCGGCAGGTACGGCGGCCGGCTCAGGTCGCCGGTGCGCCAATCCAGGGGACGGGCCTCGTGCTGCTGGTGCTGGCGGTCCCGCGCGACTGGCCGGACCCGGGGTTCGTGTAACTACTTCCCAGTCTGCTGCTGGCCGGGCCCGGCCAGGGCTTCCAGCTCCCGGTGCTGCTGCGGGTCGTGCTCTCTGACGTACCGGCGGACCGGGCGGGGGCGGGCGGCGCGGTGATGGTGACCGTGCAGCAGTCCCCGCCGGCCGTGGGGGTTGACGCCCGTCACGCTCTTCCTGACGGTGTCGCCCGGGCTGGGCACGGGAACGCGCTGCTGGTGCAGCTCGGAGTGGTGGCGGTGACGAGACTGCTGAATCTGCGGCTGCCCCGGGTGGCCGGCCGGGACGCGGGTGCTCGGCCGAGCGCTGAGCGGGACCGGCCACGCCCTGCCCCACGCGGTGGCGCCCTGCCGCGGTGCGTCAGCTCTGTGCGGTGTCGTCGCCCGCCTGCCCGGCGCCCTCAGCTGCGCCTGTCTTCTCGCGCATCTTGCGCACCAGCTCCGCCTTCTGGTCGGCTGCACCCTGGCGGTCGAGGTTGCGGTGCGGACCGTTGTTCTGCCGTTCGGCGCGGGACAGCTTCTTGCGCTGGCCGCCGCCCATGCCCACGGGGTTGTTGATGTTCTTGCTCACGGTCACGGGTTCTCCCGGTAATGATGTGAAGTGATCTACGGATTCATCGGTGGAGGACGGGCGGCGACGTCGAAGGACGTCAGCAGGGGCCCATCAAGCTCTCACTCGTAAATCGGCGCCTGGAAGAACATGACAAAGACGTTACCCGCTTCCGTCGGCCCCGCACACCAACCCTTTCGCCGCCCCGGCGTCGGCCGGGCCTTCGGCGAGCGCCCGGGGTCAGCCGTTTCCTTCCTGTCAGCTCGCGGCCCATGCCCCCTCACATCACGAAGCCCCGCCAGATGGAGGCGAGCCAGCGAGGGTTCTGCTGCGCCATTCCTGTCACGACTGCCTGTGAAAGGAGAGTGCGCAGATCCGCCGCACCGAGTTCACCCAGGGGCACACGCCGCAACTCATGCACGGTGCGCACCAAGTGGGTCGCGTCAGCGGCAGGAGGCACCCACCGGGGTGGGTCCAGCTCATCGAGCGTGCGGTTGAGGTGCAGCAGACGGTCCATGGGGCCCATGTTCACCGAAACAGGCAAGGACTCTAAAAATCAGGTCACTACCACTTCGCGGAATGTGCTCTCAGGCCGGACCAGGTGGAAGAACTCGCGCGCCACGTAGCGGTTGAGTCCTTTGAGTCAAGTCAGCTGGCTGTGAGGCGTTGGGAGGCGGGGTGGTTGTCAGGGTCGTAGGGGGGGCGCGTTGTGCCAGCAGGCCCATATGACGCGGAGCCATGCGCGGGCGACGATAATGGCGCCTTTTGACTTCCGGATCAACATGAGCTCAAAGGCTCAATATCAGCCCACGATCCAAATAAGCGTGGATGCCACCCTCGAGTTCCCCTCTTCATTGATGGTGCGGAGTTGGTCACTGCCCACCCCCTGGCGGAGGAGGTCCAGCGCGGTCACTTGATCACGCAACTCCAATGCCTCCATGGGTGTCAGTTCGGGTTGCTCAGGCGCCGGATAAAAATTGGGTGCCCCGTCGCCTGCGGAAGACAGCAGGGCATCAAATTCCTGATGAATATCCAAGATCAGGGTCGAGCACCAGTCTGCCCACTCCCTGATCCGGGATCCATTCCCAAAAGGGAAAGCCCTCAAGACCATTTCCGCGGCCATCGAGCAGGCTTCACCCAATTCATCACAGACGCTATCACTCGACGGTCGATCAAGAATCTCCCGCAGAGCCTCGAGTACCTCGACCAGCGATTCCCGCTCCACCTCCAGCGAACGCAATCGCTTGGTGACCCGCTCATCGAGCCGACGACCGGTTCGGGCCTCGATGAGCGGCAGGACCTTGCAGAGGCACATCGCGGTGAAGCGAACGAGTACGTCCTCCTGTGCCGTGCGCAAAGCCTGGGCCAGCGATGCGTGCGACACGTCAGGGAGTACGTGGTTCACCGGAAGAAGCACACGAAGATCGCTGGCGACGTTACCGGCGAAGTCCTCGGTCTCCTCCCGAAGTCGCATCATGATCGCCTGAGCCGCATCCTCCTCCCCCAGCCCCATGAGGAGGTCGTAGGTCCGGGCACGCTCGCGCCTTTCGCGCGTGACCCGGCTGTCTTCGGCAACCCGTTCCGGAAGGGCCAACAGCTCGTCCAGGAACGTCGCAACCTCCTCGGCGGCATCCAGGCATCGAAGAACGTGGTCGTTACGGCGGTCAAGCAGCATTTCTCCTGCGTTGAGAGTGGCCAAAACGCCATCCAACACGACCTTCTCCATGGCGCTGCTTTCCAGTTCCTGCAAAAGCGAGGAGCTGAAGACCGGGAACGAGTCGATGATTGAAACGCGAACTGGAAGATCATCCGATGGGGCCCCCGCAGCCCATGACCAGAGGTCCTCGTTGAGGGATCTCACCAACTCTTGCTGCACTCCCCATGAATCCGGAACAGGAAGCTCCAACACCGCAGGGAGTACACGGGAGGCCGCCGCGATGGCCAGGATCTCGGGGCCACGAATCGGTAGGGCATCGAGCGCCGGAAAAAGGGCCCGTTTCACCAAGGGGCCCGAAAGTGGATTCATTGACCGTCCGCACACGTCAGCCATTTGATGAAAGTATCAAGGCGCAGCCCTACGGGCAGCGCAGCCCACCCGCGGGCCGACGCCTTCCTCCTGCCTCCGGCCCGGACGACTCCGACCCGCCGGAGGGCAAGTACACCTGGCAGGCGGCCCCCATCCATTGGGCACGGCCTCACCCAGACAAGCCTGACGCCTGCGCCCCTGGCTTGACGGCAACGGTGACGGCAACGGAGACGGGCATCAGCCAACTCCAGCGGCCCGAGAATTCTTGCCAGCGGCATCGAATCGCAACTCCAGAATTGGAACCAGGGGTAAGTTCTAAATTCCACAGACCAATCGCGAATTCCCACCCAATTGACTCAAGGTCAACTCACCAACCTTCAATTACGCCATTCCACCAAGCGAAGCGAGAATCATCTCGAATAGCCGAGTCGATGGCCTGGGCATACTTCTGAAACCGCCCTAGCGAATCATAAAGATACTCATAGTCCTCAACGTCAAGGAGGACTTTTCTCGCAAACGCCCACCTCCACGAGATATCAACAAATAGAGCAGCAGAGGTATTAATGAAGCTCAAGCCCAGGGACTCGTCATCGGGAACTCCTACCACTTCCCCGCTATCTGCGACGACACCGATCTCTCGGCGCCAGTACGATCCCAGTGAATACGCCTCAACTTCACGGCGCCGAATCATAGGAACATTCCCCGCCTGGAGAGACCCGACCAGCTGAATCCCCCCACGGCCGCCGCCATCCTCAAAGACGGCGACTCCGTATTCCCTGAGGGCAAGAGCGTCGTCTTCAGCAATGTTCCACCGCTGCTCGCCACTCAGGCGAGAGGATGGAAGCCCCCAGCTAACCATCTGCGCCAGGGGGGCCGTGAGGCACTCTTCAAACGTGGGTGTGACGTCACGGTGCATGTGGCACTACTTCCTCTCGGAACGCGGTAGGGCTTGACCTGCCTCGCACGGCAGGTCAAGCCCTAATCCTATTCGGCAGGCGGGTCGCTCGCCTCGCGGGCAGTTAGCCTATCCACTCGAACCCTGGAAGCCCCGGTGGCGCGCCGCGATAACTACCCATAGACCTAGCTATCGCACCTGCATTCTTGGCCCCATTATTTATGCCGTCAGGATTTAGACTCCAGGAGACCTCAGCATTTCCATACCTGCCCATCCTGGCGGAGCAGTTGTGTGGATCAGTGCTACAAGGAACCCTTTCGGAGTAGATTTCAGTCACGTCATCGGGGGAAATCCCATTGGCGTCGAGGTAGTTGTCAAGGACTTCCTCCGAATGCAGGCCGCCGGGGTCATTCGCAGCTGCCAGGAACCTGGAGTCTTCTCCGCTGCCGATCCGATAGACGGCTACGTTCTGCCCGGGCTTCACCCTGTTAGTCATCCGCGCATTCATCGCAACCTGCGAGGTCTGAGACGACGGATCATTCAGAGTGCAAACGCCGTTGGTGTTGTGGACCAAAATCGGCGTAGTTCCAGCCATCACATAGTACGTGTGGAGTTGCTGGACGGTGAGGTTGTACATGTCTGCGGCACCGGGGCGGCCGATGACCGCGTCGATGCGGACGTGGTGGTCAGTGGCGGTGTTGAGGACGTGACCGGGCTTGAGTTTGCCGGCGGGGATCCAGGTGTGGAGGGTGTCATCCCAGAAGGGGTGCCGCGAGGTGGTGTGGAGCGTCGCTTCGTGACCGTCTGCGCTGCGGATCGCCACATCGACGAGGTCGTCGTCGTGGTGAACCAGGCGAGCAGTGACTTCGCGGGGGCCACGGTGTTTACCGGTGGCAGGGTCGGCGCTCTCCACGCGGTCACCCGGTGTGATCTTGCCGATGGGTTTTTTCTTCCCGCCCGCCATCAAGACCGGTGTCTGCGGATCGAAGCTGCAGGCTCCTTCTCCGCCATCCGCCGAGTGGAGAACATGACCACTCTGCAATTGGGCAGGGAACGAGGTCGTGAGCCCCGCCCCGGCAGAAGGATCGACCGGCGTGACAGTAGTGGACCCTGCCCCCGCCGAATCATCGACGGGTGTGACAAGAGTCGTCCCTGCCCCAGCGGAACCATCGACGGGTGTCACAAGGGTCGTGCCCATTCCCGCAGAGGGATCAACCGGCATGATGCTGCCAAGCCCGCCGGACGGTTCGGCGGCCGCCATGGTCGCGATGCCCGCCGGGTTGTATGCCGCGGGGGTCGTGGTGCTGCCGTGGAGTTCGACGGGGGCGGTGTCGGACGGGCCTGTCGCCGCGGTCTTGGCGCCGGGTTGAGGGGTGGTGCCCCGGCCGGTGGCCTGGCCCGCCGGACGCTTGCCAGGGTTCTCGCGCAGGCCTGTCTTGGCGGTCGGCGGAGGCGGCGGCGGTGTCTGGGCTGAGATGTCGCAGCTTCCGTAGCTGAACAGTTCGCCCAGTTCGACGCCGCCCAGGCCTGCGTAACCGCCGTTATAGGAGTTGGCCGGGTCGCCTCCGCCGGTGGAAATACTGTGGTGGTGACTGCTGCCGGACGGGCCGTAGTTCATGCTGCCGTCCGAGTTGTAACGGGGGTAGTTATTGTCGGAGTCCGAAGCATGCCTGGAGTGCCTGGGGTACCCCTCTGCCATGCCGTACAGCAGCCCGCCTACGAACAGGACGACGGAGCCGAGGTCGAACTGGGAAGAGCGCGAGGTTCCGCGCGACCGAGAAGGCGACGTGTACCCGTAGCTGCGACCGTAGTAGGACCCCGCGGATCGGTAGGTACCCCCCGCTTCGCAGGCGTTGTTCCCCGACGGGTCAGCGTTGGTCAGGGGGTCGTCGTCACCGTAGGCGTATGCGTTGGCGTTGACGGACGGAACGGGTGGCTGACTGGTCGCGTCGTGGCTGGTGAAGGTGCCGGTGGTCGGGTCGTACCAGCGGCTGGCGGTGGCCACCCGGTGGGAAGCCGGATCCGTCCAGCCGCCCTGGTAGCCGAGATCGTGCTGGGTGCCGCCGGTGGCCAGGACGCGGCCGTAGGGGTCGTAGGCGGTGGATCCGGCGAGACCGGTGCCGGTGGCGGTGAAGGTGCCGGTCAGGTCGCCGTGCTGGTTGGTGTAGGCGAGGGCCGCTCCGCCGGAGCCGCCGACGCCGAGGAGTTGCCCGTCCGGTCCGCGGCCGAACGTCTCGGTTCCGTCGGAGACGGGCTGGTCGGCGGTGCCGTCGTAGGCGAAGGTGCTGTTGCCGGCGGTGGCGAGGCGGCCGAGGGCGTCGTGCGTGGAGGCGGTGCTGCCGTCCTGGGTCAACTGGTCGAAGGCGTCGTAGCTGAGGTTCTCGGTGCCCTGGCTACCGGTGACTGAGGCCAGGGTGCCGCGGGCCGTGTAGGCGTACGTCGTCGAGGACGAGTCGGCGCTGGTGCCGGTGACCTGGTTGCGGGCGTTGTAGCTCGCCGTCGTGGTGGTCGATCCGCTCGTGACGGTAGTGCGGTTTCCCGCGCCGTCGTAGCCGTAGCCCGTGGTGGTCGAGCCGTTGTTCCACGACGTCAGGCGGCCCGCCTTGTCGTAGCCGTAGGTGTTGGACGCCGCTCCCGCGGTACCGGTGGTGGTCTGCGCGGTGAGGCGGCCAGCGTTGTCGTAGCCGTAGGAGGTGGCTGCCTCGCTGCTGCCGCCGGGAGCGGTGAGGGTGTCGCTGCTGAGGCGGTGCTGGGCGTTGTAACCAAAGCTGCGGGTCGCGTTGCCGCTGCCGCCGTAGGCGATGCCGGTGACCTGGCCGGTGGAGTTGTAGGTGTAGGTGAGAGTGGTGCTGGTGGCCGGGTCAGTGGCCGTGTCCACCTGGCCGTCCGGGTTGTAGGTGAAGGTGGCGGTTCCCGCCTTGTCGGTGCGGGAGGTGAGCAGGCCGTCGGAGTTGTAGCTGTAAGTGGCGTTGCCGGAGGTGCCGGAGGCGGAGAGGATCTCGCCGCGGTCGTCGTAGGTGTAGGTGTCGGTGCCGCCGGGCGCTCCGGCGGAGGTGAGGCGGCCGGCCGCGTCGTAGCCGAAGGTCCGGCTCGGGGTGGTGGCCTCGGCGCCGGTGCCGGAGGTGCCGGTCAGGCGGCCGTCGGCGTCGTAGGTGTGGGTGAGGGTGACACCGCCGGGGCGGGTGATGGTCGTCGGGTTGCCGTTGCCGTCATAGGCGGCGGTCGTGGTGCGGTCGGCAGTGTTCGGGAACGCGGTCGTGCTGGGCTCGATCGTCGATTCGGGCAGCCCGAGCGTGTTGATCGTGGTGATCGTGGCGTTGTTGTTGCCGTCCGTGTAGCGGGTGAGGTTGCCCGCCGCGTCGTACCCGAAGCCGGTGGTGATCGTCGAGGTGGAGCTGACCGGTTCCGTCTGCTGGGTCACGGCGTCACTGGCGTCGTAGGTGTAGGTGGTGGTGTTGCCGTCGGCGCCCGTGACCGAGGTCGGGTTGCCGGCCGGGTCGTAGGCATACGACGCGGTGGTCAGCGTGGTACCGGAGGCGTCCAGGTGCGCGCCGGCCGTCAGGCGTCCGGCGGTGTCGTAGGTCTGGGTGGTGGCGGTGTTGTCGGGCAGGGTGGTCTTGGTCAGCCGCCCGTCGAGGTCGTAGGCGTAGTGGGTGGTGTTGCCCCGGGCATCGGTGGCGCTGAGAAGGTTGCCCCCGGTGTCGTAGGTGGCGGTGGGCTTCTCGCCGCCGGGCAGGGTGAGGGAGGTCTGGTTGCCCGCCTCGTCGTAGCCGAAGGTGGTGGTGTCGGTGGTGACGGTCGGCTGACGGACGACCGTGCTGGAGGTCACCGGGCGGCCGAGGTCGTCGTAGGTGGCCTGGACGACTGCCCCGGTGGGGTCGGTAGCGGCCAGGGCCTCGCCGTCAGTGTCGTAGGTGACGTGGCTGGTGGGCATGGTGCCGCCGACAACGGGCTCCTGGATCTGCGCCACGTCGCCGAACTGGTCGTAGGTGGCGTGGGTGGCGTTGTTGTCCGCGTCGGTTACGTCGGTGACCCGGCCGCCAGCGTCATAGGTGGCCGTGGTGGTCGGGGTGATCGAGGTGGTGGAGCCCGGCGGGGTGTAGGCCGCGCCGGAGACCGCCACCTGCTCGCCGTCGGCGTCGTAGGTGTAGGTGGTGATGTTGCCGTCGGCGTCGTCGACGGAGGTCTGGTCACCGAAGGCGTCGTAGCCGTACAGGGTGATCGGGTGGATCTGCTGCGGCGCACCTCCACCGGACTCGGCGTTCACCGTCGGCGCGGTGACCTGGGTGAGTCGGCCCGTCTGGTCGGAGGCGTAGGCGGTGGTGTAGTCGGCGGCGGTGGCGCCGGAGACGTTGCCGCGCGGATCGGTGGTGGAAGTGAGCACTCCGCGCTGGTCGTAGGTGTGAGTGGTGACCAGCGTGGTGGAGCCGTTGTGGACGGTCTCCGCGGTGGCGTCACCGAGGGTGTCGTAGGTGAAGTCGGTCTGCTCGGTGGTTCCGCCGCCCGTCACGGACTGAGAGGTGAGGTTTCCGTCGCCGTCGTGGCTGTAGGAGGTGACGGTGTTCAGGCCGCTGGGGTCGTAGGCCCGCTGGGTGGTGCGGCCCGCAGGGTCGTACGCGTACTGGATGTACACCAGCGCGTTAGTGTCCAGTTCACCGGACACGTGCCCGGCGGCGTCGTAACCGTAGACGTGCAGGTACTTGCTGCTGGTTGAACCGTCCGCGTTGTGGAAGTTGGTGAGGGCGCTAAACCACAGCCTGTGCGTGTAGTAGTACTTGAAGCCGGTGGTCCTCCCCATCGCGTCGGTGTCCGAGGCGAGCAGGCCGTCCGGGTCGTAGGCGCGTGAGTCGAGCACCAGCGAGCTCGCCGTGGAGGGGTTGACCGGGTCGCCGGTGTAGTTGGTCAGCGTGGTCGTCAGCAGCTCACCGGTGGGCGCGTACGTGTAGCTGTAGGTGTTGCCGTCGGCGCCTGTCTCGGAGGCGCGGTTGCCGTAGCCGTCGTAGCCGTAGCTGGTCTGGCGGCCCAGCGGATCCGTCACCGAGTCGACCTGGTCGTGGCTGTTGTACGTCCACGAGGTGGTGCGGGCGGCGTCGCCCCCGGTGGTGTCGGCGACCGCGACCGAGGTGATGTCGCCGTCGCCGTCGTAGGCGTAGGCCGTCCTGGGGGTGTGGGTGGTGGTGCCGTGGACGGCGTCGGTGGTGGCCGGGTCGGTGCGGGTGAGCAGGCGGTCGTCGGCGTCGTAGGTGTAGGTGGTGGTGATGCCGCTCGGGTAGGTGTCGGAGACCTCGGTGGCGGTCAGGCGGCGGCCGAGGGCGTCGTAGGCGTAGGTGGTCTTCAGCCCGGACGGGGCGGTCACCTGGGCCAGGTCGCCGGCGCTGTCATAGGCGTAGGTAGTGGTCTTGCCGTTCGCGTCCTTGGTGGTGGCGGGCAATCCGGCGGGTTCGGTGCCGCCGCCGACCGCCGCCTCGGTGCCGGCGGTGTAGGTATCGGTGGTGGTGTTGCCGTCCGCGTCCTTGGTGGTGAGCAGGTCGCCGTTGGCGTTGTACGTGTGGGTGGTGGCGTAGGTGGTGTCGGACGGTCCGGAGGAGCGGGGGTCGGCGTACGCGGTGGGTTCGTCGTTGCGCGGGTCGGTGACGCTGTAGGTGCCGTCGGCCGGGTAGCTGTAGTAGCCCGTGACGGTCTCGTTGTAGAAGTCGCCGAGCGTGCTGGAGAGCACGTCGCCGCGCGCGTTGTGCGTGTAGCCGGTGTAGTCGCCATCCGGGCGGGTGACGGTGGAGATGAAGCCGTTGGAGTCGTAGGCGTACGAGGCGGTGTGGCCGAGGGCGTCGGTGGCGGAGATCAGGCGTCCGCCGTGGCCGGGGTCGTACTGGTAGGTCAGGGTCTTGTTTCCGGGGTCGGTGACCGTGGCCGTGGTGACCGGGGTGGCCCCGTTGGAGACGCCGCGGGCGGCGTAGTCCGCGGCGATGGCGTCGTCGCTGAGCTTGCTGACGAAGAGGGACGCCTCGGCCAGCGAGCCCTTGAAGTAGCCGTTGGGGTTGTTGGACGGCTGGGCGGGCCAGAGGCCGGACAGGTAGCCGGCGCCCAGCGAGAAATAGCTCTGGCCGGTGTTGTTGAAGTCCTTGCCGGTGCGCTGGTCGGCCTGCTTGCCGTCGAGGTACAAGGTCTGGACGTCGTCGGGGCCCATGCTGAGGGCCACTTGGTGCCAGGCGCCGTCGGTGACGGTGTCGTCGGACTCCATCGGGGAGAGGTAGCCGTCCCAGAACTGGCCGTACAGGTGGCTGTCGGAGCCGACGTAGAGGGCCGGGGTGTAGTTGCCGCTGGGCGTGGTGCCGATGGGATTGCTCTGGTAGCTGAACAGCACTCCGCCGGCGGTGGTGGTCTTGAACCACAGCTCCAGCGTGACGTGTACTGGTCCGTTCGTGCTGCTGATGGTCTGGTAGGGCAGTTCGGTGTACGAGCTGGTGCCGTTGAGGGATGCGGAGGTCTCACTGCCGCCGGAATACAGGCCCGCCGCGCCGAGCGTGACGTTGTGGTAGGTGGCAGGGCCGTCGGAGCAGTACCGCACGGCGTTGGTGGTGCAGTCCGCGGTCTCGTTGACGGCCTGGCTGCCGGAAGACTCGCCGAGGCGCCAGTAGTCACCGGGGTCGTTGGCCATCACCGAGCTTCGGTAGTAGGCGCCCGAGCCCTTCGTCGTGGGGCTGGCGAGCTTCCAGGTGCCGCCGTTGGCGTCAGTGATCTGCGAGGCACGGTCGTGCACCGCGTCGTAGGCGGCGGCCATGTACGTCTTGCCCGAGGGCAGGGTGAGGCCGGTCAGCTCGGTGGCGGCGTGGGTTCCGGCGGCATACTGCTCCTGGACGGCCGGGCTGCCGAGTGCGTGGGTGTAGAAGGCCACCTCGGCGATGGAGCCGTGGAAGTAGCTGACATCCGCCGGCGAGTTGATCCAGTACTTCGCGTATCCGGCGCCTATGTAGGTGATGGTGTTGGACTGGTCGTTGGGGGTGCCGGAGAGCGTGGCCTGCTGGGTGCCGTCCAGATACAGGGTCTGGGTGGTGCCGTCGGAGGTGAGCACAGCGTGGTGCCAGGCGTTGTTGTTCACCGTGCCGGTCGACCCGAACGCGGTGCCGCCGGAGCCGCTGCCGCTATACCAGTGACCGTGCAGCTTGCCGTCGGAACCCACGTAGAGGACCGGGGCCCAGTTGCCGGTTGAGGTGGAGGTGCCGGCGATGGCCACCGACTGGTCGCCGATCAGCACACCGGGTGAGGAGGTCTTGAACCACAGGCTCACCGCCCGGCTCTTGCCCTGATGCAGCACGTCGGCCGGTACCGACGCGTAGCCGCTGGAGCCGTTGAACGTGGCGGCGGTGGTCGGAGAGCCGGGCAGCGGGCCGGCCGTACCGAGGGTCACACCGCCGGCGTAGGTACCGTTGTCGTTGCCCTCGTTGACAGCGACTTCGCTGGCTGCTGAGGTGCCGGAAGACTCGGCGAGGCGCCAGTACGAGGCGGGGTTGGCGTCCAGCACGGCCGTGCGGTAGTGCGAGCCGGAGGACGACCCTGAGGTGTAGGAATACGCGGTGCACGCGGTGGAGGAGGTGGGCGGGCACACCTTGGTCAGGTCGTCGCCGCTGTAGGAGTACGTCCACGTCTCGGCCGCGCCGCCGGAGGTGGCTGGATCGGTGGCCACCTGGGTGACACGGCCGCCGCTCCAGGTGAAGTGCAGCGAGCGGCTGCTGGTCGTGTTGGTGGCCTGGGCCAGGGTGCCGTCGGAGTTGTACGAGAGGGTCTCGCTCCGCCCGGACGCGTCCGTGATCGTCTTCAGCTTCCAGGCCGGGCCGACCTGCTCACCGAACGTGTACGTCCTGCCCGACTTGTCGGTCAGGGTGTAGCCACCGCCGCTGACGGTCTGGAACGTGGCGTAGGTGCCCTGTGGCGGCGTGAACGTCGTCCCGTTCGCGTTCAGGCCGAACCGCGTCTCCTGGCCGCTCGCCGTCGTGACCACGACCGCGCCCGAGCCGTCGCTGTCCGGCAGCGCCGACATGTCGTACAGCGTCGACCACCCCGTACCGAACAGGCTGCCGGTGCGCGGGTCGAGCGAGTTGTAGGAGCGCACCACCGACAGCGCCGGGCCCGCCACGGACACACCCGCGTCCGTCGCCGAGGCGGTGTAGTTGCCCACCCGGGGGTCGAAGGTCCTGCCGTCCGGGCCCTGCGCCGCAGCGCCGAGATGCGAGGTGATCAGCGGCTGGGCAACGGTCGTGGAGAAGTACGAGGGCTCCGACCAGGCGCTCTGGGCGTCGCCGTCGTTGTCGGCCACGATCCAGTAGTAGGACTGGTTCCAGGCCAGTTTGCCGCTCGGCACGGTCCACTGAGCCGTGCTCACCCAGCCGGAGTCCGTCACGAGAGACGGCGAGCCGGAGGCGGGGTTGGAGTAGACCTGGAAGTCGTAGGTCAGTCCGGTGCCCGGATAGTTGTCCGAGTCGTGGCCCTTCGTGAACAGCTGCGGCTTGATGGAGCCGACCACGGAGTTCGAGGTCGGCAACGTTGAGTCGATCTGCGGTGGGGTGTCGGCGGAGGTGATTTCCGCGCACTTCGTTGGCACGTTGTAGGTGGAGTAGAACGACGTGCCGCTGGTCAGCATGTCCCAGCACACGTAGTACTGGCCCGGGGCCAGCGCCGGCAGCGTGCCGGTCATCGTGATCGTGGAGTTGGGACTCACCGAGCTCGGCACGTACGTCTTGGTGGCGTTGGTGCTCACCGACGACCAGGACGTGGTGTAGATGTCAGTGGCCAGCTGGGTGCTGGAGGTCGACCACGAGGTGGTACCGCGGTTGGTGATCGTCACCTTCATCGAGCCAGTGGTGCTCGCCGTGGGCTCGGTGTACGTCTGGCTGGGGATCGAGTAGTCGGCGCCGTAGGGGCTGTAGGTGACCGACAGGTACGGCGGGTAGGACGAGTGGACCGAGGCGAACTGCTTCCACGCCGCGACCACGGACGTGTTGGCCGTCAGCGCCAGGCCCCGGTTGGTCCCGCCGTGCGCCCAGCCCTCCAGCAGCTTCACTCCGGCCGCGCTCGGGTTGTCACCGATGTCGATCCCATGCCAGGCGGACCCACCGCAGCTGGACCCGGCGTCGAAACTGGACGATCCGATCGACGACCCGTACGACAGGCCCGGATAATCGGCGATGGAGCCGACACTCCAGGAACTGGTGATGGCGTGGACGTCGACAGGTTGCGCGGTGCAGCCGCCGGACCACACGTCGTCCAGGTAGACCGACGCCTTCTCGATGTAGTCGTTCTGGAAGGTCGAGCCGAACGACGAGAACATCAGATAGCTGTTGGCCTTGTGGCTGCCGCTGTCGTAGGAGCCGACCTTCAGGGTGTCGTCGGTGGAGAAGTTGATGTCGTAGGGGGTCTCCACATAGGTGCTCGACGCGGCGTTGAGGTTCGTCGGGTCGACGGTCACCGGGAAGACACGGTCCGGGGAGCGCAGCCAGGCGTCGTCCAGCGACACCTTCAGCGCCGGGCTGCCGTCAGAGGTGGTGGTCAGGGAGTAGGTGACACCGGTGGAAATCGCACCCTCACCGGAGACCTCTCCGACGTGGGAGTCCTCCATGAACCCGTGCGGAATCGTTTCACCAACCGTGCCGGACGCATCCTTGAACACCACGCTGCCGTTCGCGGCCAGCGACGGTGTGAGGCCAGTCAGATGCAGCGGGAAGACCCAGGTGGTGGGGGCCGAGGCTGAGTGCAGTGTCAGGGTCTCCTTCACCCCCGACGCGGTCGTCGCGTACGTCGCGTCCGACTGCTTGGCGATGCCCGGATAGGTGATCGAGTTGCCCGAAGCCTGGCCCTGAACGGCGGCTGCCCCCTGCAGGCTGTAGCTGACCTGCTTGTCGGCGCCAGGACCGTAGGTCACCAGCGCCGGATCGTCGCCACTCGCCGCGAAGACAGCGGAGAGGGAGTCCGCCTTCTCACTCCACCGCCCGTCGGAGCCCTGGGTCAGGGTGGTGTCGATGTCGGCCCAGGAGCCATCCGCTGTGCGGTAGTGGACGGGTCGGCTGTAGACCCGGGCGGTCCGCGTGCCGTCCGGGTTCTGGAAGACCGAGGTGGTGGCGGTCCGGTCCTTGGTGATCTCCGGGACGGCGGCCACGGGACCGGGCAGGTGAGAGTCCCCACGAGTGGCAGAGGACGCGGACCCCGTCTGCCGGTGATGCTGCTGCTTGAGCATGCGCGCCCGCACAGATGCGGGCGGTCTCACCCGCTTGTCGCCGAGCTTGCTCTTCGGGCCGGTGAACGACAACCGTGGATTCACCGACCGCTTCGGTGTCCGGTCGGCGGGCAGTGCCCCCTTCACCGCGGCCGGCTTGTGCGGGCTCGCAGTGAAAACCTTGGGTCCGCCCCGGGTCAGTGCGGAGCCCGTCTGGTGCGGCAGCCCGGCCGCGGAACCCGTTCTCTGACCAGGCAGCGCCTGGGAGCCCGACGGCAATGCGTGCTCGTTGATGACCGCCTCGGCAGGCTGCGTCGCCAGCACCATGAGCAGCACACCGCTGACGGCGAGTGCGATCCTTCGCAGCCAACGTCGCTGCACACCACTGGCGAGGGAAGCGGCACCGAATGCCAACCCTCTCCCCACACCGGGCAACACTCGGACCGGATGGCGTGCCATCACAGAACCCCCACAGACGCGACGCGGCACGCCTCTCCTGTGGAGGCGCAACGCCAACGTTGTAACTACGCCTGGACAGTTCAGCAATGATTCATCGACAAATAGGCTTGGCGGCTTGCCATGATCACGTACGCTTGCGCCTGATTTACCCCTGTGATCTTGGTCAACTCTTGGCGCCCTGATGCTCCGCCTTGACTCAGGTCCCGGCCCCGACCGCCCCCCAGAACACTCCTTGCATGGCGGGGAGGGACGTCGGCGCTCCGCCGCACCGGCCATCGCAACCGGGGTGTGGTAGAACCTCGCTGACTCCGTGCGCCTCACTGTGCGTGCCGCACTGGACGCCCCGCACCGATTGGAGTTGTTCGTGTTCTTCCCTCGAGGACGATCCGGCAGACGTCGCGCGCCAACCGCGCTGCCAGCCCGCCGCCGATGCTTGGTCGTCGCGATGCTTGCGGGACTATGTGCGCTTGCGGCCAACGCTCCTGCTTACGCGGTGGTCATTCGCCAGTCCGAGTGGCCGCTCACTCAATTCCGAGCAGACGACATCTGGGACATCTCCAAGGGGCAGGGCGTCAGCATCGCCGTCATCGACAGCGGAGTCGACGCCGCCCACCCCGACCTCAAGGGCCAGATCCTCAAAGGCGCAGGATTTATCGGAGACCCTCAGGACCAGGGTCAGACGGACATTTCTGGCGACTCGCACGGCACAGCCATCGCCGGCATCATCGCAGGCACGGGGAAGGCGAACCACGGGAACGGAATGATCGGCCTCGCGCCACAGTCCAAGGTGCTTCCCGTCCGCGTGACCACAGACGGAGCCGCAGAACCCACCGTGATCGCGGAGGGCATCAAATACGCCGCCGACCACCACACCCAGGTCATCAACATATCCATCGGAACGACTACGCCGGACCCGCTGTTGCGCGAAGCCGTCAACTACGCACTTGGTAAGGACGTCGTCGTCGTCGCAGCAGCGGGAAACGAAGGACAGAACGGCAACCCGGCTATGTATCCAGCCGCCTTCCCCGGCGTCATCGATGTCACGGGAATGGATTCCGGCGGCCGCTTCTGGCCCGCCAGCAATTCCGGACCCCAGTCGACACTTGCCGCACCGGCCGCCGACATCTATTCCACCAACGACCACGGCCAGTATGTGAGGGCGGATGGCACCAGTTACGCAGCCGGCTATGTCTCCGCGGCAGCCGCGCTGGTCCGTTCCGCCTTCCCGCACCTGACCGCGGGCCAGACAATCCGCCGGTTGGTGAACACCGCCCAACTACCCAGCAGCGGCGGCCACGACAACCAGTTCGGCTACGGCATCGTCGACCCGCTGGCAGCCCTCCGCGCACCGGCCACCCACAACGGCAGCACTGCCAACCCACTCCTGTCCGCCCACCCAGTCGGCAAGAGGGCACACACCGGTATCGGATGGATCATCGGCATCAGTGTGAGTAGCGGGGCAGTGGCTCTGACCGCCGCAGCGGCCTGGATCGTCATCCGGCGCCGCAAAGCAGGTTCTGTGAAGCAGACCGGCCCGGCTCCCAGGCGGCCGCGTGGCACAACACCACCCTCTAGCAAGTCAGGCAAGAAGAGGCAGAAGAGCCGAGCCTAGGGGCATGCCACGCCCTCACCAATTGGGGGTAACGGACCACCTGTCACAACGAATTCCGGAGTGCGCACCGTGAACCTTCCCTTCCGCCTTCACAGCCGTCCTCGATGGGTCCGGCTCACCGCTTCCGCAAGCGCACTCGTCGTCACCGGCCTACTGGCTTGGATCGCCATCGCATTGCTGACCGGCCCTCGGGCTCCGAAGGTCGTCGCCAACAACATCTCCAGGAATTTCCGCGCCTGCCTGATCAATGACGAGCGTGATTCGGATCTGGCCCGTCCCCTCTGGTCAGCTCTGCAGAAGACCAGCGATGGCGCTGCCATCAACGCACAGCACATCACAGTCCCGAAGGGCGGTACGGCAGCCTCCCTGCCCTACGTCAACAGCCTCGTGCAGCGCCACTGCGGGCTCATCATCTCCGTGGGCCCCAACCTCCACGACGCCGTCACCACAACCGCTCGACACAACCCCCGTCAGCGGTTCATCACCGTGGGCCGATCCATCAAGCTGCCCAATGTGCGCAGTGTTTCACCAGCCGACCGGTCCGCCATCATCAGCGCGGTCCAAAAGGCTGCCCACCCCCAGTCACCGCACCGAACCTGAGACGGCGATGCCAGCAGCCCGGTCAGGTACTCGCGAATCCCCATCGATAATTGGGCAGGTGGCCCTTGGGTTCCTTCAACAACCCCTGCGAGATTCCGCGAACCCGTCGGCTTCCAACCGCAGCAAGGCCGACCAGGACCCCAGCACCTGGCAGCCGCCCGCTCAGGGCTACCGCTGCCAGTACGCAACCGTCTGGGTTGCCGACAGACAAGACCCGGTGGGGCCTGACCGTCGACCCCACCGAGCACGCCGCGCTGTCCGAGGCCCTCAGCAACTGCCCCGACCAGCCCATCACCGTCACCCTCGCCCGTTGACCCCCGCACCACCCTCCGCGGCGGAGCCCGTCATCCGGTACAGCCACAACCCGTACGCCACGGACGCGAGCTGCTCCGCCGTCAGATACAGCTGCCACCGTTTGATCCCGTGGTCGCACGAGGCCGCCCTGACCTGCTCCGCCAGCCCATTAGCGGACGACGACACCCGGAGCTGACCGGTGAGACCGACAAACACCCGCAGCGCCGCCATCTGCGACGGGATCAGCTCCACCAGCCGCCGGTCCGGGCCCGCCTCGCCGAGCGAGGGCTTTGCCCGCGGGCGGGATTGGCCGTAAGCGAGGGTGTCTTGGCCGTACGGCGTCAGGCGGGCCGCCCACCGCACGGGCCGACCCTCCAGCGCCGACAGCTCGGCCCGGTTTCCCCGGTTGGCCAGCTCCCACAAGACCCTGGCCCTCGAGTGCGTTGACGCTCTGCTGCTGCGGGAGGAGTCTGAGAAGCCGTATCTGAACCGAACCTGATCGCTTGATTTCGCTGGTCAGGCGTGGTCTAGCTCGGGATGAGGGAGGCATGCGGCGTCTTGTTTCGGCTCCGTGATCGAGGGGTGCGCGATGGCGTCGGTGTTGGGAATGCTGGAGGAGCGGGAGACAGCGGCCCGGGTGCGGGTGGAAGGGCTGCGGGAGGAAGTCGCGCGGCTGGCCGGGGTGCTGGAGGCTGCGGAGATCGAGCTGGACCGGCGGGTGATCGCGCGGGAGGAGCTGGTCGAGGCCCTGGCGGCCTCGGCTGCCGATACCACCGCCGTGACCGAGGCGGAGGCAGAAATCGTGCCCGTGCCCGCGCCGGTGCCGGGCTCGATCGTGCCGCCTTGGCGCGAAGGACTGCCGGTGACGGTGCTGGCGCCGGACTACCAGCGGATTCTGGGCGTGCTCGACGGACGGCGGCCCGCGGGTCAAGGACCGCTGAAGGCCAGGGAGATCACGGTTCAGCTGGGCTTGGAGACAACGTCGGCGAAGGTCGAGGGGGTGCGCTCGAAAGCCCGGCGTCTGGCGGAGCGCGGGTGGCTCCTGCAGGAGACGTCGGGGGCATTCAGCGTCGGCCGGCGGCCCGTGGCCGTGCCAGACGCCGGCCCATCCGCGTGACCATCGACCACCGGATCATCGCCTCGCTGCTGGTTGGCAACGTCTCATAGTCCCGGGCCAGTCGGCGCGAATGCATCAGCCACGCGAACGTGCGCTCCACCACCCACCGCCTGGGCAGTACCGCGAACCCCTCCATGTCGTCGGTGCGTTTGACGATCTCCAAGGTCAGCGCGAGTTTTTGACGGCACCAGTCGACGAGGGAGCCGGTGTACCCGCCGTCGGCCCAGACGAGGGTGATGTCGCGGTGCAGGCGGCGCAGCCGCATCAGCAGGCTTGCGGCGGCGTCCCGGTCGCCGATGTTCGCGGCGGTGACCGCGACGACCAGGAGCAGGCCGAGGCAGTCGGTCACGACAGCCCTATGAGCGGGGTCCTGACTGTAACTGTCTGACCAGGTGGAAGACCTGTGAACGACGGCGATTTTGGTTCAGGCCACGATTCCGTGAACGATCTTGGCGCAGTTCGATGACGGTCAGGCTTCTCGCCGCAGACCTGGCCTCCTCGCAACGAGTCTCGATGCAAAGCAGCCGACCTCAAGATCATTCACGGAATTGATGCTGTTGGTGATCTTCAGGTGGAACCACGGTGCGTGCGAATAGCCGCTGGTCGCGTGACGGGCAGTTGAGCCGGGCTGTTGGCCGGGGGCGGCCGAGAGCACGTCCGTTACTGAGATTTGATGCGTGATGTCGCTGGGTCGACGTCTTGAACTGCGAAGACGAGGGTTCGCCGCGCGGCATCATGCGAAGATCACCAGTAACGAGCTCTCCCGCATTGGTCGTGAGGCGTGTTGGCCTGGCTCCTGAGGGAAGGGCCCGCTTCGCGGAGCTGCGCTAGTAGTAGCCCTTCGTGCCGTCGAGCAGCTCCCGGACGATGTCCGCGTGCCCCGCGTGTCGCCCCGTCTCCTCGACGAGGTGGATCAGCATCCAGCGGAGGTTGGCGCTGCCGTCGCGGAAGTCGGGGTGGCGGCCGGCGTCGTCCAGGTCGGCCGCGGCAACGATCTCGTTGCTGCGGGCGCACTGGGCCTCGTACTCCGCGAGGAGCTCTGCGAGGGGGCGGCCGTCGGTGTGCCAGTCGGCGTTCTCGCTTGACTCGTCGAATGCGGGGTTCTGCTTCTTGTCGCCGCCGAGGAACAGCACTTCCAGCCATATGTGCTCGGTCCAGCGCATGTGGGAGATGAGACCGGCCATCGTCATGGCCGGTGAGGTCGGGATGACCGGGCGGCGCGCGTCCTCGTCGCTCAGCCCTTCGCATTTCCAGCGCAGGATCTGCCGCTGCAGGTCCAGCCAGCCGATGAGCGCGGTGCGTTCGTCCGCTTGGCGCGGGGGGCGTTCCAGTTCCGATGACATGCCGGCGCACGCTACCAGGGCGGTCGGGAGGGGGCACCTGGATGACGGGCTCTTCCGCGATTTACGATCTTGGTCACGGTTGGGGACATCGGGGTGTTACTGGTGATCTTCGCATGATGCCGCGGGGCGGGCCCTCCTCTTCGCAGTTCAAGGCGTCGACCCAGCGACATCACGCATCAAACCTCAGTAGTTGCAAATCCGGCAGTCCCCGGGGGTACAACACCTCCGTGCCAACAGGCCCGCGACAAGATCACCAACGACATCCGGAAAGTGAGTCAGAACCCAAACCCGGAGCCACACGCGAGGGCGGCATCGCCGGACGAGCCCGCATCGAGCACGTCCCGGACGGAAGCGGGCACCATACGGGGCGTGGATCACCAACCAACACGTCGGCCGCGACCGCCTCGACCACGCCCAACTCGTTGCCCTCGCCCACCTCCCAGTGCAACGCGCGCAGTAGCGGACTGGCCTGCGATGATGACGGCGTGCCAGAGCCAGGGACCACTGCCGTCGTCATTGGTCTTGCCCGATGCCGCCCCGCTCCTCGATGCGGCGTGGCGTATCGACCCGGCTCTGGTGCGTCGTGGGGTGCCGGCGCACGTCTCGCTCCTCTACCCGTTCGTGCCGGAATCGGCGCTGACGGATCAGGACGAGAAGGGCGTGCGTTCCCTGGCTGCAAGTTTCCCGGCAGCTGATCTGCTCTTGGAGGAGGTCGTGACGGAGTCCGGCTTCGTCGCCGTCACCGTTCCGGGACTCCAAACGATCGTCGATGCGTTCCGCACCCAGTGGCCCGGGTTGCGCCCGTACAAGGGCCGCTTCGGGGCGCAGCCCGCCGCCCATGTCACGGTCGCTATGGGTGCGGACAACCCGACAGCTGCCGCCCATGTCCGCGCTGCGATCGGCAGCCTGCTGCCGCTGCACACCCGTGCGACGGCGGTCCAGCTGGTGGTGCTGACGGAGGAAGGCTGGCAGCCGCGGTTCACCGTGCCGCTCGGCGTCCCGGACGGGCCGTAGACACCGCCCGCCAGTCCCTCGCCCCTGGCCGGCGAACACAGCCCGAGGCCGGCACCCCATCCTCGGCCGCGCCCCAGGGCCCCCGCGACCTCCTGGAGTTCCTGCGGCGGGCAGGACTGGACCCGGAAAACGTCCGCCTGGACGACCCGCTGCTCATCGAGTGGCGCGGCGGCGGGCCAGCCGTCTGGAGCCCCGATCCCTCCGAGGAGTGAGCACAGCAGTGCGAGCCGCCACCCGGCGAGGGCGACGGCCCGCACTGCTGCGCTACTGCTGTTAGCGGGGCATCGCAGGCCCGTTCGCCTTCTCCGGCTACTGCGCCCCGGCGTCGGCCGTCTTTGGCTGAGGGGTGATCCCCGATCAGCGGCGGCCGGTGGCCAGGATGACGAGGAACTGGCCGCCGCCCGCCTCGATGTCGGCGGTCACCGGCAGCCCCGGTAGCAGTCGGGAGAACCGGTCCACCAGCCAATCCGCCGCCTCTTGGGCATCCTTCCTAGTCGGACAACGGCCCACCATCTCGCGGCCCCCCTTGCGCTCCAGCCTGTCGCCAACGGCGATCAGCGGCGCGGGTTCGACTACGTACAGGCGCTCCGGCCAGGCGATGACCACCTTGACCGCACCCTTGCGGCTATTGCACCCGCGGTGCGCGAGCCGCTCGGCGACCTTGGCCTTCCGGTCGGCGGTCCGGCTGTCAACGCTGGGTCCCCGCGGGTCGTTCACCGACTCGTCGGGGTCGACCGCTTCGTCACACACCCAGCATCGCCAGCCGTCGCGCTCGGCCACATCATCAAGAAGACTCATCCGAGCAAACTAACCTGCCCGGCCGCCACCCGCGCACCAGGGCCCCGGCCGGCCAACAGCGCTGCGACACCAGGCTGGCTCTATAGACGACGAGTGGGTTCTGGCACACGTTCCGGATGTCGTTGGTGATCTTGTCGCGGCCTGTTGGCACGGAGCTGGTGCTCCGGGAACCGCACAGGGCGGTGCACCTCCTCGCCAGCGGCCGACGTCGGGGCGATCTCCCCCAGGTGGAGACAGCACGGTTCCGGCCAAGCGGAGGCATCGGGCTGATCTTTCCATCCGGTTCCGGGCGCACCCGGCAGATCAACTTCCTAGACTGGTGGTGCTGTTGGAGCTGGAGGGAAAGTTGTGACTGCCAGAGGATCGACGCCCCCTGTTGCGGCGGCTGCCCTGCTGATGCTGGTGACGAGCTGCACAGGCGCCTCCTCGGACAGGAGTGACGGACGTCCGGCCCCGTCTGCCATATCCCGACCTGTCATAGACAGGGCTGAGGCGAAAGAGGTCTTCGCCGCCTACGACCGCACCAACGCCCGTGCCGATACGGCGATGGACGACGCGGCCCAAGGGCAGGTACAAACCGGCGTGCTGCTCAAGGAATCGCTGGCCGCGTACCGAGTGCATCGCAAGGCAGGAACGAAGGACGAAGTCGCCCACCTGGTCCGTCCCAAGTTCCTGATCCCGTCGGAGAAAGCCGACGCCGGCTTCCCGCGCTTCTTCGCCGTACTGAGCAAGTGGAAGGGTCAGGAGAAGGACCGCTCGTCACAGCTGTTCTACTTCGCACAGACTCAGCCCGGCGGACCGTGGAAGGCCACCGCCTCCATCTGGGCGCTCACCGAACCACTCAAGAAGCCCTCCGCCACCGATCCCGCGCCGGGTCCGACGTCGACCGAAAAGGGCCGCACCATCGTGCGGATGAAGCCCAAACAACTTCCCGCCCTGCGCCGCAATCCGGACGACACCGTGCAGCTGTCTCCGACCGGATCAGCGGAGCGCTCCGTGTGTGGCGCCTTCGCGGACTACCTCACGTTCGACCCTCCGCAGGGAAAACTCGCGGATCGGCGCTTCGCCCGCGGTCCCATGACCAGCGATCTCGTGAAGTTCTTCAATGGATGGGCGGACCCCGAACTCGAGCGCAGCCTGTCGTACCGGCCGGCGGGCACCGCGCTGCCGGTGCTGCGCCTGGACTCGGGTAGTTCGCTGGTGGCGTGCACCCTGCAGCAGACGCACCGGGTGGCCGGAGTCGGTGCGAGCGGAACAGTGGTGTTCGAAAAGGACTCGGACACCCAGATCATGCTCGGAGGCGGACCGGAGTGGCGCGAAGCCACGTCGATCAGCAGCATGACGGTGCTGCTCGAAGTGCCAGCCAAGGCAGGTGCTGCGGCGACCGTCCTGTCCTGCGACTGCTACGACCCGACCCTGTTGTCGGCGACCGGAGTGCGATGACGTCCTCAACGTCGGGCCAAGGCGCCGCAGGACAGCTGCTGCACCTGAGCCTCGACGTGGGCGCGATGCGGGAATGATGTCGCGCCGGGCCTTCACTTGCCCGTCCGCCGAACACGGAGTCCCCGCCAGCACCATCAGATCGGGGCTCCTCAAATCACAGCCCCTACGAGCGGGGGCCTGGCTGTAGCTGTTTGACCAGGTGGAAGACCTCCCGGGCCGCATAGCGCTTGAGGCAACGGACGATTTCGCGCCGGGTCTTGCCCTCCTTGATCCCACGCTCGTAATAGTCCTGGGTGCGCGGGTCGACCCGCAGGCGGGTGAACACGATGCGATGGAGCGCGGCATTGGCCTGACGGTCGCCGCCGCGGTTGAGGCGACGGACCTGCCGACGTCCCGAGGAACGCTCGACGGGGCTCACCCCGCACAAGGCAGCGAAGGACGCCTCGCTGTCCAGCCGTTCCGGGTTGTCCCCCACCGTGATCAGCAGAGCGACAGCCGTGTCCGGGCCAACCCCCACCACATCGAGCAGCTGCGGGGCATGACATTCCACGAGCCGGGCCAGCCGAGCGTCCACCTCGCGGATCTCCTCGGAGAGCTGTCCGATCCGGGATGCCAGCAGGCCCAGCGTGATCCGGGTGGCCTGCAGCACCGACTCCTCGCCTGCCCCTCGTGACTGCTCGCGTCGGTGAACCGCGCACAGGTACGGAAGAGTTCGGCATTGCCCAGGCCGGCCAGCTCTTCCCGCAAGGCGGGATCGGCGGTGACGATCACGGCCTTGAGCTGGTTGATGGTCTGGGTGCGGGCTTTCACGGCCGACGCCTTCGTGAGCTTGTACATCCTGGCGATCTGCACCGGCCCGTCGCCCGATTTGGCCCGAGCACAGGACCGCCCGCTCAGCACGGCTCGCGCCGCATTCTGGGCATCGAGCGGATCCGACTTGCCGCGCCGACGGCGATCTGCCCGGTCCATCCAGTTCACGTCAAACACGTCCACGCCCTGGGCCAGCAGGTAGCGCGTCAGGGACGCCCCGTAGGAGCCGGTCCCCTCCACCCCGGCCCGCCTCACGGCTCCCGACCTTCTGGCCCACTTCAGCAGAGCGCGGTAGCCGGCCGCGGTGGCCGGGAACTCGTCAGTGGCCAGCACCGCCCCCGTCAAGGAGAGCACCGAAGCCACATGGGCATCCCGGTGCGTATCCACTCCCAGCACCACCTCCCCCGCAGGGCGGCGACGGCGGGGCTTCGGAGCAGGCAACGTAGTGGACATGGTCGAACTCGCCATACCCGATTCCCTTCCCGGTCCGATGACGTGTCGCGTTGCCGGTACCGGGCCGCGTCAGGTGGTCAGAATCGTGAGGACGCCACAACGAACGGCAGGCCCCTATCGGGACACGCCCCGCCAGTCCGGTACCGACAACGCACCATCCCCGCCCAACGGCCGACACTGTGACAGCGGGACACTTCGGTCAGAAATATCATGAGTCAGGCCCCGGGCCCAGGACAGCACCCGCCCATCCTCCCGCTGCCATCTCCGCCGCGCTCAGGGGCCGCAGAAGATGCTCAATCCCCCTCACGCAACACCCCGGAACCTGATCCCAACCGACCACAACAGCGCACGCAGACAAGCGGCGCGTTCAAAATCAGGCCCAGCACGTTGACGGCGAGTCCGCGCTTCCTGCCGGGCGTCTTCGCGTTCGCGTCCAGTCCCGTCGTCGCCTTCGGCACCCCGGCCGCCACGCGGACGGACTGGGTGTCGGTGATCACCAGGGACGGGTCCTCTAATCGTCTGGACCGCTCCCGCACCTGGCAGCGCAGGATCTCCTGGATCCGCTTATCAAGGCCGTCCTGGCGCCACAGGTGAAGTAGTAGAACACCGCCGACCAGGCCGGGAGGTCGTGTGGCAGGAGCCGCCACTGACAACCCGTCCGGTTCTGGTAGAGCAGCGCGTTCATGACCTCGCGCAGGTCGCGGGAGCCCGGGTCCCCGGTCGCCGACCGCGCCACCCGCTCCTGCTTCCACGCGGTGACCAGCGGCTCGATCAACGCCCACTGCTCGTCGGACAAGTCGGTTGCGTACGGCATCCGTTCATGTCCGCGACTCCATCATGCACACGACATGACGCGAGCGTGGAACTGTCCCATAACCCACAAACAGGCGACGCCACATCACCAGCAACAGGACTTAACGCCCTCTCGCAACCCGAGGATGACGACGTAGCCGTCGCCTTGTCCGGCATTTGCCCATACGGGGGACTCGAATGCCTTCTTGGGCGAGCCCAGAAGTTTTATCTCAAGCTCAGTCTCGCGGTACGCAGGCTCAATGTGCGGAAACGGCGGCTGCCGGTACTGCCGCCCGCTCCGGTCGACGCCGACGAACCCGTACTCCAGTCGGCGCGCCTGCGGCGCCTCCGTGAACACCACAGCGGTCACCCGCCCACCCGCGACCGTCATCTTCACGTCCCACGAGGCCCGGTAGGCACCGGTGATCACGTTCGGCCCGGGCCGCCCTGACGCATGCCGCTGAATTCTCATCCGTAGCAGCATCGCGTGGTGCCGAGTGTTCGCCCGCGTACGCGCACGAACAGCGGGCCCCTGCCACGCCAACGACGCGGCCACCGCCACCGGATCACGGAAGGCTGAGGCATCCGGGTGGGCGCTCGGGTGCGGGTTCAGGGGAACGGGGCTCGTCACCGGCGGAGCCTATTTGCTCCTGCGGCCCCACCCTCCGCCCTGCCCTGCCCTGCCCTGCCCTGCGGAATCTTGAACGGAACTTTACTGCCGCTTGACGCCGCTCTCGGCTGCGAAGCCTGCCCGCCGCTTAGGGTCTTTGGGCTGGTGAGGCAACGGAGGGGACGGGCGCAACACCATGGGCGACAAGGGCAGTGGCGGCGACGGCGAGATACTCGACATCAAGATCGCCGATCTGAAGAAGACGGCTCCGCACTTCCACACGCACAGCGCCGATCTCGCCAAGGCCCTGACCAAGCTCAAACTGGCACTGTCGGCGGCCGGTTCGCCGTGGGGCGACGACGATCAGGGCCACGCCTTCCACAAGGCGTACGGACCGAACGTGAAGAAGATCGAGAACGCCTCCGACATCCTCGCCCAGGGCCTGGCCAGCATCCACGACGCGTTGACGGACATGGCGGACGGCCACATCGACAACGAGGAACTCGTCCGCTCGATGTTCAGCAAGATCAAGGCCACCCCGCACGACGGAAACGGCACCCAGCAGTGAGCGGTGCCGCCGACAAGGCCAAGGAGATCATCCAGGACGTCACCGGTATGTGGTGGCCGGATGCCGACGAGGGTGGGCTGCGCGACGCGGCCAAGGCGTGGCGAGACTTCGCCGACGACATCGAAGAGGTGACGGCCGCGGCGAACAAGTCCGCCCGCGGCATCATCGAGCACAACAAGGGCGAGGCGATCTCCGCCTTCGACGACCCGTACTGGCGACGCTACTACTACGACGGCCACGGCTGGCTCCAGGACATGATCGACGGCGCCCGTGACATGGCCAAAGCGCTCGACAAGTACGCCGACGTCGTCCATGCCGCCGTCAAGCGCCTGGAGCACGAGCTGGAGATCGTCGGCGCGACGATCATCGCCGGCACGGCACTGGCCGTCTTCACCTTCGGCATCTCCGAGGCCGCCGCGACAGCGGCCACGGCCACCATCGTGGAGCTCGCCGCGACCCTCGGCGTCGCCGTCTCCACCGAGATCGCCACCATCGCCGGTACGACCCTCGCCACCGCCGCCTTCGCGGGCATCGAGTCTGTCACCGTCGACCTGGCCCTCACCCAGCCGATGTCCATCGCCCTGGGCGAGAGCAAGGGCCTCAGCCTCGACGAGGTACGCCAGGCCGCGCTCTACGGAGCCCTCACCGGTGGCGCTTTCGGCGGCGGGGGCGCCACCGTGAGGGCCGTGCGGGGCGCCGGCGGATGGACAGAACTGCTGGGTGGCGTCCGCGTCGCCGGGCTCGAACCCCAGGTCGCGCTGCCCGGCGGACTGACGGCAAGTGCCGACGACCTCGGCCTGCTCATGAAGGGCGACGGCGAACCCAACGCCTGGCCACGCAACAAACGCAAGGGGGCGCAGAAGCCGAAGTACACGACGGACCTCGCAGCGGACGAAGGCAAGAACGGCGCGCATACCGGCGCCCGTCACGTCGAGGTCACCACCCGGGACCTCCGGGCCCGCCTGCGCGGGGACCCTGAACTGGACGCCGCCTCCCGGTACATCGACCACGCCTCGGCCCAGAAGCACACCCAGGCGGTAGTCCTCAAGCGGCAGAAGCAGATCGAGGACTGGTTGAACAACGGGAGGCCGGCGGGGAAGAAGGACTTTTCGGCCGAGCTGGGAGAGCCCACCGGAATGAGCTTGTCTCGCACCCACTTCAAGAACGGACTGCCCCCAGAATGGGTGACGGGGGCGAAAGTCGTCCTCAAGAAGGACCCGACCGTCCCTCTGGGCTACCGCGTCCTGACCTCCTACCCCGAAGCCACCTCGTAAGACCGCAACCAGACAGGTCCACAGCCCATGGCGCCCATCCACGACCGCTTCACGGAACTGCACGACCTCCTGCAGGCGTACGAATGGAGCGGCAACACATTCGACGACACGATGGAAGCACCCGGCGCAGCGCTCACCTCCTACCTGCGTGTCGTCGCAGCCAAACCCCAGCGTGCGGCAGCCGCAGTACGCGAGCTCGACGATCTGCTCGCCGTCGGCCTGTTCAGCGACGAGGTAGCCGACGACGTCGACCTCCTTCCGCACATCGAACCGCCGTCAGGCGTGAGCGTCGAGGACTGCCTACGGGTCATCCGCCATCACCTCAGCCACTTCCTCGCGAAGCCGCCGGCCGACGGTTCCACCCACCGCCCGCAGACTGCCTGGGAGTGGCGTGAGCGGTTCCCCGCGCTCGCCCACCTTCTGGGGTCCTACTTTCACCAGGACTTCTCCGCCGAGTACCAGTCGCACGCTGAGGCCGTCGACGACTACCTGGCTCTGGAGTCCCCGGAGGACCACCGAGCCGCGGCCACGGACATCGACGCGTTCATCGCAGCCAACCCGAACGACGACGACCTGACGGAAGCCGCCCGTGTACTCGGTCTGCGCATCGCGCCTCCAAAGGGAGTTCCACTGCGCCAGTGGCTCATCGACATCAGGGACATCCTCACTCACCACACTGCCGCCTGATCCCGCCCGGCGCGGCCGTCAGAACCGTGGTGCACCGGTACTCGCCCCCCAACGGATCAACACCCCCCATGATCCGCTCAAGTCACCGCTGACCAGGCGGGCCCGTCACCCGCCAGCGTCCGTCGCTCCCTGTTCCGCCCGCGCGAGGGCTTGCAGCCGAACGGAGCGCACCACCGCGAACGCGCCCACCGCCGCCTCCCTCAGAGACTCCCCGGCTGACGCGCGCCAGCCGGGGTTCTGCATCGCCTGTCCTGTCACAGGGCCCGTCACCCGCCAGCGACCGTCGCTCCCTGTTCCGCCCGCGCGAGGGCTTGCAGCCGAACGGAGCGCACCACCGCGAACGCGCCCACCGCCGCCTCCCTCAGAGACTCCCCGGCTGACGCGCGCCAGCCGGGGTTCTGCATCGCCTGTCCTGTCACAGACGCCCCTATAACGGGGTGACGCTGGATACCGTTCTGACCAGGTTGAAGACCTCGCGGGCGGCATATCGCTTGAGGCATCGGTTGATCTCACACCGGACTGCGGAACCCTAGCGGGTGGGGTCATCTCGGTATTCGGCGAAACAGCGGTCTTCTCCCTGGCGGAGCACCCTCACCTCGTCGCCGCGCAGGCTGTCTTCGCGGGCCACGAGGCGGCCTGACAACGGGTCCCAGACTCTCGCGTCATGAATGGTCGGTGGAGACCAGGAAGACCCGGCCGCTGCTTCCGGTGAGGGGTGCGAGGCCACTCGTCCGTACTCCGCTGCGCGCTGGAGGCACTCGAGGCGCTCGCAGGCGCGGCAGCCCGTCCCGATCGGGGTGGCGACCGCCGTGCGGCCGCGGTCTAGGCCGTCGGAGTAGACGAGCCGGTGGGCGGTGGCGGATCTCGCAGCAGTGGCCGATGGCGAAGGTGTTGGCTAGAGCGTGTCCGGTAGGTCGCCGTCTGGACTGCGTCGCAGCCCCTCGGCTGTACGGGTAGTACGCGTTGTTAGCCTCAGCCCGTGGTAGTCGCTGCGTGTGCAGTCACGTAGGGCCACGGGGGAACCGTGGGTGGATCTATGGGTCAGTCAGTGGTGAATGCGGTGGAGAAGCCATTCTTGATGCCTGTCGAGGATGTCTTCTGCCTGCAACAGGGCAGGATGGTCATGCTGACGGGCCGGATCGAGCGTGGGCGGGTACGCAAGGGTGACGAGGTGGAGATCGTCGGCCTGGGGGGGGGCGGCGCGACCGCCCGTGTGGCGGACATCGACGCGAGTCACGTACGTATCGACGAGGCCGGTGCGGACATGAACGTGGGGGTGCTGCTGCGTGGCATAGCAGCGGATGCGGTTGAGCGGGGCCACGTGCTTGCGACTCCGGGCTCGATCAGCGCCCACGCCTGCTTCGCTGCGGACATCACCCTGCTGTCCGAGGAACAGGGCGGTGCGGACGTAGTGTCCGGCGATCGCCTTGGCTTCCACACCCGCAGCGCCGCGGTGTGGGGCACTGTCACGCTTCACGGGGTGGATGTGGTGCGGCCCCTTCACGGGGCCGAAGTGACAGTCACCCTCGAAGAACCCGTTGCCCTGGAGGAAGCCCAGCCTTTCGCATTCCGTCAGCGCGGTCGTGCCGCCGGCTCCGGCACCGTGACTCGACTCCCGCGCTGAGCTTCACGAACGGAGCCAGAGCCGGATCGCTGCAAGGGTGACCGTGCCTTGAAAGGCAAACGCCCGCTTGTCGAAGCGTGTTGCAACAGCCCTATGGATCTTCAGCTTGCCGATCAGTCGCTCGACTTCGTTCCGACGGGCTTACCGCTCCTGGTCAAAGCCGGTGGGCCTGCCGCCCGCACTTCCGCGGCGGCGCCGGTTGGCCCGCTGGTTCTGAGGCTCCGGGATCGTGTGGCTGATCTGACGCCGGCGGAGGTAACGGCGGTTGCTGCGTGAGGAATACGCCTTGTCCGCGCTCAGATGGTCCGGCCGCGTGCGCGGATGCCCACCGCCCACTAGCGGTACTCGAACGCGCTCCAGGACCGGGATCATCTGCGGCGCGTCACCCCACTGCCCCGACGTGATCAAGAAGGCAAGGGGCCGCAGACCGCCCTCACCAACCAAGTGAATCTTCGCGGTGAGTCCACCCCGGGAACGCCCCAGAGCCTCGTCATCACGATGCCCGCGCGCTCGCGTGCGTCTGCCCGGGATGCGCGCGGCCCGGCGGCGGGCGCCGGCTGCATGCTGGTGAGCGCGGCACATCGTCGAGTCCACGCTGGCCATGCTCCAGTCGATTCGCCCTTGGGCATCCGCACCGGCCTGCACAGCCTGCAAGATCCTCTCCCACGTGCCGTCCGCCGACCATCGGCGGTGCCTGTCGTGCACGGTCTTCCATTTCCCGAACCGCTCAGGAAGGTCTCTCCAGGGAATGCCTGTGCGCAGCCGGAACAAGATCCCATTGATTACCACGCGATGGCTCTTCCAGCGTCTGCCCCGGCCCGTGCTCTTCGGCAGATGCGGTTCGAGCAGCACCCACTCCGCGTCAGAGATATCACCCCGCCCCACGCCGAACAGAACGACCCGAACGACCGTCTGTCACACGATTCATCGGACACGCCCTAGCGCCACCAGCTCACTCGCCCTGGCCTCCGCCGTCGGCATCGCCGCCAAGTCGGCCTCCGGCCAACGGCTTCCACCCCGACCCGCCACCCGGGCGTTGCCGACCGGGCACGCGGCCGCCGTCGCGGCTTTCGCGACCGCCGTCACCCTGTCACCCGGGCTGGGAGCCGCGCTCATCCCCCTGGCCACAGCAGCCTCCGTGTTCCGCGCAGCGTTTCCCATCCGCGGGGCCTGGTTCTTGATGCCGGTGATGCACGCGTGGTCGGACGTCATGCGCTTGAGTCCGATCCGGCCGGACGGGACCCTTGGCCGCCAGCGCGGTCAACGAGTATGCCGTCCTCTGACGTATGACGATGTGCCAGCCGTTGGGGCTCGGTCTGACCGCCGGTTCCAAATGCATGCGCCTGCCTCGCGCGCTTCTCCAGTTCCGGCATGGCTCGCACACACGGGCACCCGAGCAGCCCACCCATACGCCAGGAAGTTGTTGTTCAATCCTGTCACTGCCCCTATGACAGGGGGTGTGAGAATGTGGGCCAGATCAGGTGAAAGACCTCTCGGACGACGTAGCGTTTGAGGCATCGGACGATTTCGCGCCGGGTCTTGCCCTCCTTGCTGCGGCGTTCGTAGTAGTCCTGGGTGCACGGGTCGACCCGCAGGCGGGTGAACACGATGCGATGCAGCGCAGCATTGGCCTGCCGGTCGCCGCCGCGGTTGAGGCGACGGTACTGCCGGCGTCCCGAGGAACGCTCGACGGGACTGACCCCGCACAAAGCGGCGAAGGACGCCCTGCACGCTCTTCCTGACAGTGTCGCCCGGGCTGGGCACGGGGAACGCGCTGGTGGTGATGCTGCTGGTGCAGCTCGGGTGGTGGCGGTGACGGGGCTGCTGAATCTGCGGCTGCCCCGGGTGGTCAGCTGAGACGCGGGTGGTCGGCCGAGAGCTGAGCGGGACCGGCCGCGCCCGGTACGGCAGCAGGGCCCGGACCGCGCGTCGCGGTCCGGGCCCTGCCCCGTGCGGTGCCGCCCTGCGGCGGCGGTGCGTCAGCTCTTTGCGGTGTCGTCGCCCGCCTGTCCGGCGCCCTCAGCTGCGCCTGCCTTCTCTCGCATCTTGCGCACCAGCTCCGCCTTCTGGTCGGCTGCACCCTGGCGGTCGAGGTTGCGGTGCGGACCGTTGTTCTGCCGTTCGGCGCGGGACAGCTTCTTGCGCTGGCCGCCGCCCATGCCCACGGGGTTGTTGATGTTCTTGCTCACGGTCACGGGTTCTCCCGGTAATGATGTGAAGTGATCTACGGATTCATCGGTGGAGGACGGGCGGCGACGTCGAAGGACGTCAGCAGGGGCCCATCACGCTCTCACTCGTAAATCGGCGCCTGGAAGAACATGACAAAGACGTTACCCGCTTCCGTCGGCCCCGCACACCAACCTTTTCGCCGCCCCGGCGTCGGCCGGGCCTTCGGCGAGCGCCCGGGGTCAGCCGTTTCCTTCCGGGAATCTCAGCACCGCCAGCACCCGCCAGCACCCGCCGGTGGTCGCCGCCCGCCCGGGCAGGTCCAGATGGGCGTTACTGGGCCGCCGCGGGCGTTGTCAGTGGTCGCGAGCACACTGACGGCATGAGAGATCATCTCACTTGCGCCCCGCCGTTACGGCCAGCCTCGCTGCGGAACGTCTGCGCAGCGAGGCGTCGTTCGCGGCGCTGTGCGCGGTCAGCCCACCCTAGTGCGACCGACGACTCGTGACACAGCTGGGAACTGATCACCGGGCTACGGAGTCCGTCATAGTTTGAACGGCCGGGATGCCAGTGAAGTGGTGGGGAAGTTGTGACGAACAGCAGCGGTAGCAATCCGTCGGCAGCGGGTCCGGGCACGTCTGCGCCGGGGCAGCCGCGCTGGGCCTGGTGGGTCGTAGGCATCGTCGTGCCCGTCGTTGGCATCGCAGCCACGGTGTTCGTCAGCAACCGGCACAGCTCTGCTGACGACTCGAAGCCACCCGCCGTCGCGGGGGCACCGTCTGCCACGCATGATCAAGCCAAGCCAGCCGCATCAGCGGACCCGGCCAGCCCGGAGAACACGGCGTCCCGCGCCATGTTCGGTCCACACGACATTCAGTTCCGGACCAGCGCCTACGGGGTTGACATCGACTTCGACACGCGCAAGCCGCTTGTTGCGGATGACCTCAAGGGCGCCGACTTGTCGGCCGTCACCGATGGAAGCGGGACGGCTGGTTCCACCAACTTCCATGGCGGCCCCCGGCTCGCGGCGATCATCGCGCCGATTTCGGGAAGTGATGCTGATCCAACCGAGGCGCAGTGCGCGGAGGCGTTGCGGAGCAACGGCGACCCCATGCTGCAGGACCCGCCTCAGGATGCGTAGTTCTGTGTTCAGACCACCGAGGGGCGTATTGCGTTCGTGCGTGTCGTGTCGACCGCACCGGGTGGGCACACCATGAGGCTCACAGCGACGGTTTGGGACCTCGCCACCTAGTACTCCAGCCGGACTTCTGCATTTCTCCTGCTCAACGGCCTGGCGGTGGGGAGTGTAGCGAGGGTTTGGCATGGGTGGGGCGGTCTTGGGCCGACCGTCCCGCCAACGAGTGCCCGCGCTGCCACTCTGAGGATCAAGGCCGCCAGCCAACCGCGTCCGGGCGACCGGCTGTCTGGGCGCGGTAGGCACGGGACGGGATCTACGATCCCTGGTGATGACCAGTGGTGCGTGACGTCGAAGGGACGCTCATGGCAGAGCTTGTCCGCAAGCAGCACATCGATGCGGATGTGGGGTACAACGCGTTCGGGTTGCAGGAGTCCGATGACGCGGACCTGCCGGTGCCGTTCCCTGACGACTTCGACTACGACACATTCCTCAGCACTCATCCGGGGCGGCTGGACATCACCAGCGGTGGCCACACCCACACTGCCGCCGTCACGGTCGAAGTGTGGGACGGGCCGCCGCCCGAACAAGACCCAGCCAGTTGGGACGAGCAGGCCGAAGCCGACTTCGAATCGACCAGCGGCCAGGTGGCGGTGTGGTCTATGAGCCTGGGCCGAGCCGACGATGTCATCACGCTGGCCGATTCCGGCGGTACGTGGCAGGTCCGGGTGAGCTGTGCGGGCCGGGCTGAGGCTGCTGCTCTGTCCGGCGGTGAGGGCACCGGCACGGGGGTCGAGCGCTATCTCGTCCAGTTCTGGCCCGCTGGATCCTGATCACGCGAAGTGGGGCGGGGCAGTGCCCGGCACTGCCCCGCCCCGGCAACTGGTGACACCAGGTCAGGTGACGATCTTCACGATGAAGCCGTCGTTGTCTCCGTCGATGGTGCGGTTGTTGCCGTAGAAGCCTTGCAGGAGATTCCCGCCGGCTCGGTTGTCGTCCTTCGGGATCGGCTTCACCGAGAAGTTGAATTTCCTGACCTCGGGGTCATAGTCGTGTTCCGCGGCCCCCTCGTAGGTGGTCGCGAAGGGGTACTCGTCGCACTCCTTGCCTCCGTTGGTGTAGTTGGCGCCCCAGTATCGTCTGCATTGCTTGACTGCCGCCTTGCGGTTGTTGTCCCTGCGGGTGGCACTCACCGTGCGGTGCAGAGGGTCCTCCACTGTCTGGCCGGGCACCTTCTTCGCCGACATGTACGGTTTGGTGTCCTGCGGGTTGATGAACGCCGTCCTGATGTGCGCGGCTTCGGCTCGTTCCTCGGCTCCCTGCTTCGCGCTCAGAACGAGCGTCGTGAGGTAGCTGAAGGTGGCCGCGCCCTTCTTCACCGGGTTGCCGCCGCCCGTGGAGTTGGCCAGGTACGACGCGGCATCCCATCGGGGCGCGAGCATGAACAGCTTGCCGCCCATGTCTCCGCTCAGCGTCCACGGGGCCGGAGGCGTGTAGCTGATGGCCGGCTCGTACACCGAGAAGAGCAGGTCCGAGTTGCCGCTGCCTTGCCCCGGCTTCGCGTTCACCGTCTCATGGAACGTGCGAAGCGCCTTCAGCTCCGCGAACGTCTTCGTGCCCGGCGCGTTCCCGCCCCGGGTGTAGCGCGCCCCGGCTGGCCAGCTCTGCGGGATGTTGCCCTTCGTCGTGATCGGCATAGACGCGGCGCCGGTGGTGCCGGTCGTCGCAAAGTCGGTGAAGTAGTACTGGAAATCGATCGTGCGGCTGTTCTTCGCGATCGTGCCGACCACACGAACGTTGAACGCGCTCTCGCCGACAACCTGGCGGTTGCGCACCCAGGTCTGCAGGAACGACGCCCCGTCACACACCGCGAACCGGGACTTCACGAAGAATTTCTTGTCGCTGCCCAGCCCCTTCTTGCACTCCTCGAACGTCATCGTCCGAGCCGGCTGCGGAGCCGTGACCCCAGCCCGGGCCGGCCCCGCGGCCTCCGAGGCCGGTACCGTGCCCGAGGCTCTGCGGGATATGGGCGCGTACGAGGCAGCCGGACCCACCGTCTCCCGCGCCAGCCCCACCCCCGGCTCCGCCTTCGCGGCGAGTTCCCTCAGCTGCTGCACACCCTGCCCGCTCTGCAACTCTTTCAGTGACGGTGTGGCAGCACCGACCGGGAGCACATACGACTCCACTTTCAGATGGTCCCGGCCGTCCGCGCTCGCCCCTGCTGACGCCGTGGCCGACACCACAGCGAGCACGCTCAACGTCGTCAGTGCACGCGTACTGCCCCGCCACGTCCAGGTCCTACCCATCAATCAAACCCCCGCAATTCAGGTGGCGCCGGACCTGACGTCCCGCACCTGGTCACCCAAGACCTTCTCGAACAAAGAAGCGAAAGCAATGGCGCCACACCGGACATGTCCTGATCACGACAACATCTTGGCCGAGATCACGACACTCCGACTCACCCCCGCTGGGGCCTGCCGAGCACCCCCACTTGCGGGAGGGCGGGGGCGCCGGCGGGTAGGGCGCCGGTGACGTGTATGAGGGGCGCCTAATTAGGCGGAGGCCCCCCCCTACCCTCCAGGATCATGGCTCCAAGTCGATCACCGATGGCCCAGTGACGGTCGCTGGTCTGCTGATGAATCAGCGCGAAGTCAAGCCTCCCCGCCTCTCGGCACATGACGATTCGCCCACATATGTAAATGCCACGCACCATCGTGGCCTTCACCCACACGCTCAAGCCGGGACAAGCGCGACCGACGAAGATCAATACCTCAGGCGAACCTTGGCTCTGCTGAACGGCGCCCGGCCCTACGAGGACCTCATCCGGTCCACCTCCCAAGAATGGGAGGTGCAACCGGGCAGCTCCCTTGCAGGAGACGACGCCAAGACGAACCCCTACCAGGTGTCGCACAACGCCTGGAGTGCCCTGAGCGTCGCCGTCGATCATTTGCACTGCTTTCGCTCGACCCTGGTCGGGGAGCAGAAGGGCAACGAACTCCCCATCACCCTGCATACGCACGGGCAGTACTCCCTGCTGAGGGGGGCGTTCGAGAACAGTGCGCGGGCCGTATGGGTGCTGGGGCCAACCAAACGCCTCATACGCGTGCAGCGCCGGCTCTCTCTACAAGCCAGCGAGTACCGGCACTCGGACCACCTGCTCGAAGTCCTGCAACAGCAACCGAGGCGAACGACGGATGAGCGGATGAGACAGCTCACCGACCTGATCGTGGCCGCCGGCGTGTCCCAGGAGGAGGCAAAAAAGGCGCTCCGGTCGCCGAATTACAAGGACATCGTGCGCGAGGCGGGAGCCTTGACCCCGATGGGGGCCGATCAGGCGGAGGTCATCTGGAGCGGCTGCAGCTCGCTTGCGCACGGCGACACCTACGGAACCCTTAGCTTCCTCGACCGCAGCATCGTGGCGACCGAGGGACGCCTCCACTTGACTCAGCTCACCAGTTCGCCGGCGCTTCTCTACCGGGTCACCGACCGCGCCGTCGCGATGCTGCAGCACGCCTTCGCCCTCTTCAAGGAACGCGCCACCTGCCACCACTGACCCGCGGCTCGCCCAGTGCCGGGACGTCGGCAGGCGCCGTCACCGGACGAGCCGCGCATCACACGTTCAGACGGCACTGTCAGTGCCGAGGGGAACAATCAACTCATGCGCGACAACCACAGGTTCAGAATGGCCGATGGCACGGACCTCGTCGGCCACCAGGGCGACTCGTTCGAGATGCGCATCAGCATCCCGTCCGACGACAACGGGTTCTTCGGCCGTCAATGCCCGGAGTGTTCGTTGGTCTTCCGTATGGACGCCCAGCAGTACGAGGCGCTGCCTGACGACCTCACCCTCTGGTGCGTCTATTGCGGACACCACGCGGAGCACTCGGAGTTCATGACCGAGCAACAGCACGACCGCATCATGCGAGCGGCGGATGACTTCGCCATGCAGATGGTCAGCCAGGAGTTGGACCAAATATTCGGTGGGCTGGCCCGCAGCTCACGAGGCGGCAGCATCTCCTTCTCCTACAAAAAACCGCAGCCCTTCCACCCCCGCCCGCTGCTGGGGATCGACGAGGAGCAACTCGTTCGGATCCGCACGTGCACGGGTTGCCAGAACAACTACGCGGTCTTCGGGGAACACCGATACTGCCCCGTGTGCGGGCCGCTCCCGGCTCCGTCGGTCGCCTTCGATGCGCTCCAGGCCGACGCCGTACGCCTGGACGCGTTGGAAGCCCTGTCTTCGGACACGAAGGCGCTGCTGCGCGAGCAGGGAGTGTTCACGCGCAACTGGGTCGACACCGTGGAGAACGTGGTCGGGGTTGTGGAAGCCCTGGGTTCCTCCCTCTTCCGCGCGGTCGTGCCCAATGCGGACAGCCTCCTGAACGGTAAAGGCGCCATCTTCCAGCGCCTCGACCCCATGGCCGATCTGATCGTCGATGCCGGCCTCTCCGACCTGCGGACCACCCTCGGTCCGCGAACGTGGCAGCGCCTCCTGGAAACCTGGGCTGCCCGCCACGTCTTCACACACAACGACGGCATCTTGGACGAGAAGTACCTGACCAGGGTGCCCGGGTCATCCGCACGCATCGGGCAGCGCCTCGTACTCACCGATGACGTGTGCCGCCGAGCCCTCGACGACGCCAAGGCCCTGTGCAATGCCCTTGTGGATGTGCTGCGTTAGACGGCCGCGAGGGCACATGAGCCTGGGAAACCCCGTGGACCTGTGAGAACTACGGAGAGGTGTTTCCCCTGGTCAACGACCATCTCACCAAGAAACCCCAGGCTAGTCCCTGCCTCTTCCAATCTCTGCACGAGTGGCAGGGCTTCAACCATCATGGGAGCGAAGCCTCGATAGGGAGGACGCCAGATAGGCGCGACACCAAACGCACTTGCCATACGGGTCAAGACAGGGCCCAGAAGGGCCTTGGGTCTGGTGCACGATCGGGTGACATCTGAACTGGCTTGCCCTGTGGGGCGGGTGGGAACGATGTCGCTGTGCCCAAGCCTTATCCGGAAGAGTTCCGCGAGGACGTCGTACGGGTCGCGAGGAACCGCCGGGCGTGACGGTCGAGCAGGTGGCCGCCGACACGCGATGACGCTGTGGAAATGGATGCGTCGCGCGGACATCGACGACGGGACAAAGCCCGGAACGACCAGCCAGGACAACGCGGAACTACGGGAAGCGCGTCGGCGGATCAAGCTGCTGGAGCAGGAGAACGAGGTCCTGCGCCGGACCGCGGCCTACCTGTCGCAGGCGCATCTGCCGGGAAAAGGATCTACCCGCTCGTGAAAGAGCTGGCCTCGGGCGGAATTCCCGTCACGGTCACGTGCAGGGTCCTGAAGCTTGCCGACCAGCCCTACTATCGCTGGCTCGAACGGCCGGTGACCGATGCCGAGTTCGAGCAGGCCACACGCGTGAACGCGTTGTTCGACGCTCACCGCGAGGATCCGGAGTTCGGCTACCGATTCCTGGCCGACGAAGCCCGCAGCGCGGGATCCGGCATGGCTGACCGGACCGCGTGGCGGATCTGCCGGGACAACAACTGGTGGAGTGTGTTCGGCAAGAAGCGCGGCTGTATCAAGAAGGCCGGCCCGCCGGTGCACGACGACCTCGTCCGCCGTGACTTCACCGCGACCGGACCGAACCGGCTGTGGCTCACCGATATCACCGAACACGCCACCAGCGAAGGAAAGTTGTATCTCTGCGCGATCAAGGACGTCTTCAGCAAGAGGATCGTCGGCTACTCGATCGACACGCGGATGAAGTCCCGCCTGGCCGTCACGGCCCTGAACAACGCTGTTGCCCGGCGTGGACACGTCGCCGGGTGCATTCTGCACAGTGATCGCGGATCGCAGTTTCGGTCACGGAAGTTCGTCCGGGCGCTCGATCGGCACCGGATCGTCGGCTCGATAGGGAGGGTCGGGGCGGCAGGCGACAACGCGGCCATGGAGTCCTTCTTCAGCCTGCTGCAGAAGAACGTCCTCGACCGTCGGGCGTGGGCCACCCGCGAGGAACTGCGGATCGCGATCGTGACCTGGATCGAGAGGACCTACCACCGGCGCCGCAGACAAGCCTCGCTCGGCCGGCTGCCCCCCGTCGAATTCGAGACCGTCATGACCACACCGGCCCTCCAGGTCGCGTGACCGAACCTGTCACCCAAACCTGCAGCAGACCCATCTGCCGTCCCTGATCACAAGCGAGTCTTGATCATCAGATCCGCCGTTAGTTTTACAGTCCCGGCCCTCGCCCTCCTCGCCAGCTGGAGCGCCCCCTCGCCACCCGTGCTAGCCCCGCCCCGCACGGAACAGCCCCACTGAGGAGGCTACAACCCAGATCCGCCGAGTCGGCGGCGCTCGGCGATGAGCGATCGGTCGGTTCCACGACACGGTCGCCGTGCACAGATCTCCGGTCGCTTGGCGCGATCCGGCGTAGAGCGACCGGAGACTTGTAGACCCATCACCGCTGCGGCGCGATCGGCAAGAGCGGCACTTGTCGTGAGAGTGCGGTCAGGCGGCGAAGGAGGCGAGCAGTTCGTTGTACTGCTTGGCGGCGGTGTTCAGTTCCTGGTCGGAGAGGCCGAAGGCGGTGCCGTACAGCTTGACCATCGGCTGGATATCGAACTGGCACAGCCGCAGGGTCGCGTGCCAGTTGCTAAGGAGGGTCTCAATGGTGGCCTGGTTCGAGCCTTCGGGGGTGTAGTGGTCGGCGGGGACGCCGGTGGTGACGGCAACGACGGCCTTCTTGCCGGCCAGCTTGGAGGGGGAGCCGTCCATGGTGAAGGCCCAGCCGAGGGTGAAGACCTTGTCCTGCCACTGCTTGAACAGGGGGGTGGTGTTGTACCAGAACACCGGGTGCTGGAAGACGATCACATCGTGTTCGGCCAGCAGTGCCTGCTCGGCTTCGGCGTCGATCTGGAAGTCGGGGTAGGTGGCGTAGAGGTCGTGCACGGTGACATGGGCCAGCTCGCGGACGGCGTCCACCAGGGCCTTGTTGGCCTTCGACTGGGACAGGTCGGGGTGACCTACGACAAGGAGAACCTTGGACATGATGAGAAAACCTCTTCAGTGATCAGTGAAATGGATGAACGGACGCGGGTTGGTCGGGGGTGACGGGTCAGCAAGCCGTCGGGGCGTCAGATCACCGGTCGATGGTGGCCATGTTGGCCTCGTCGTGGCGTTCGCCCGCGGCCGGTGTGAGGTTGTTCAGGCGGTCGAGCTGCGCGGCGCTGAGTTCGATGCCGTCGGCGGCGGTGTTCTCCTCGACGCGTGAGACCCGCCGGGTGCCGGGGATGGGGGCGATGTCATCGCCGCGGGTCAGCAGCCACGCCAGTGCGGTCTGTGCCGGGGTGGCGCCGATCTCGGCGCCGATGGCCTGTACTTCGTCGACGATGCGCAGGTTGCGCTGGAAGTTCTCGCCGGTGAAGCGCGGGTTGGTCTTGCGCCAGTCGTCGTCGGCGAAGTCGTCGACGGTGCGGATCTGCCCGGTCAGCAGGCCGTGGCCGAGCGGCGAGTAGGGAACGAATCCGATGCCGAGCTCGCGCAGCAGCGGGAGGATCTCGGCCTCGACGTCGCGGGTCCACAGGGAGTATTCGGTCTGCAGCGCGGCCACCGGGTGCACTGCGTGTGCGCGGCGGATCGTCTCGGGGCCGGCCTCGGAGAGGCCGATGTGGCGCACCTTGCCCTCGGCGACCAGTTCGGCCAGCGCGCCGATGGTCTCCTCGATGGGCGTGTTGGGGTCGACGCGGTGCTGGTAGTAGAGGTCGATGTGGTCGGTGCCGAGCCGCAGGAGCGAGCCTTCGACCGCGGTCTTCACGTTGTGGGCGCTGCTGTCGATGACGCCGGGGCCGTCGCCGGCGTGGGAGACGAGACCGAACTTCGTGGCCACGACGACGTCGTCCCGGCGGCCCTTGATGGCCTTGCCGACGATTTCCTCGCTGTGGAAGGGGCCGTAGATCTCGGCGGTGTCGATGTGGGTGACCCCGAGGTCCAGGGCCCGGTGGATGGTGCGGATCGACTCGGCGTCGTCGAGCCCCCCGCCCGTGGTGTAGGTGCCGGCCATGGTCATGGCTCCCAGGCCGATGCGGGAGACATCGAGCCCGCCCAGTGATACGTGCTTCATCAGATACTTCCTGTCGTGACGGCCGTCAGGCCCGGTCGGTGGTCGTGATCAGTGGGGTGCGCCACCAGCTGGCGGGCCGCGCTTCGGTGGTCCGCGCGCCGCGGGCGCGGGCGCTGTTGCCCGGGTAGCGGGTCAGCGCCGTAGGTGCACCCGGACGCGGCTTCCGGCCTCGGCCGGGGCAAGGTGCTCAGGCGTGGGTCAGGCTGCCGACCACATCGATGCCGTAGGTCGTTGGCGATGCGCGGGGCTTTGTTCAGGCGGCCGGGTGCGCACTGGCAGTCATGGGGTTTCGAGCCGGGGCCGTCAGCTGCGGTCCGGCGCTGGTGTTGCCAGGGCCAGGCGGCGGGGGATCCGCGGGCTGGACCGGCTGTGCCGGGTCAGTGCTCGTGGGCCGCCGGCTCCAGAACGAGGACGGGGATCTCGCGGACCGTGTTCTTCTGGTACTCGGCGTAGTCGGGGAACGCCTCGACGGCTCGGGCCCACCACACGGCCTTTTCCTCCCCGGTCACCTCGCGTGCCAGCATGTCCTGGCGCGCCGGGCCGTCCTGGAGCTCGACTCGGGGGTCGGCCACCGCGTTGTGGTACCAGACCGGGTGGTTGGGGGCTCCTGCCATGGAGGCGATGACGGCGTAGGAGCCGTCGTGCTCCACCCGCATGACCGGGGTCTTGCGGATCTTGCCGCTCTTCGCGCCCAGGGTGGTCAGGATGACGACGGGCAGGTCCCGGAGCCTCTCGTCTTCTTCCCGTGCGACCAGGACACTCAGAGTCGTTCCCTGCGTACCGCCGGAGCTCTCGTACAGCTCCACCTGGTCACGTACGAACTGCGCCTTGCTCGGCTCGTACTCGCCTTTGAGTGGCATATTGTCCCTCTCAGGCGTGGGTGTCGTCGTAGGCCAGGCTGTCGCCCAGCTCGCGGGATGCCTCGGCCTGGGCGAGGAGTTCCTTAGCCTTGGCCTCGGCGGCTTCGATGGCGTCCGCGCCGGCGACGAAGCGGTGCAGGGGCTTGTCCTGGCCTGCGATGGTGAGCAGGGTGCGGGCGAGCTTGGCGGGGTCGCCGGGCTGCTTGCCGTTCATGCTCTTCATGCCCTCGATCCAGGGGGCGGTGCGCGGGGCGTAGTCGTCGATGGACAGCTCGGGCCAGGTGGTGGAGCCGTCCACGAGGAGTTCGGTGCGGAAGTAGCCGGGCTCCACGACGGTGGTGTGGATGCCGTAGGGCTCGACGTCGTAGCGCAGGGACTCCATCCAGCCCTCTTCGGCGAACTTGGAGGCGGCGTAGGCGGAGGTGAACTCCATGCCGACCAGTCCGGCGGTCGAGGTGATGGTGATGACGTGGCCGGCACGCTGCTTGCGCAGGATGGGCAGGACGGCGCGGGTGACGTTCATCGGGCCGAAGAGATTGGTCTCGAACTGCTGGCGCATCTGCGCGGGCGAGATCTCCTCGAAGTAGCCGGTGAAGAGGTTCCCGGCGTTGTTGATCAGGACGTCGATGCGGCCGAAGCGGTCGACGGCGGCCTGCGCGGCGGCCTCGGCGTCCTCCGAACTGGTGACGTCGAGCCTGGTGACCAGCAGGTTGTCCTGCGGCCCGCCGAGGGTCTTCTCGACCTCTTCGGGGCGGCGGCCGGTGGCGATGACCTGGTGGCCCGCGGCGAGGGCCTCGCGGGCGATGTCCGTGCCCAGACCGCGTCCGGCACCGGTGACGAGAATGACCTTGCTCATGAGGGGATTTCCTTTCAGGCGCCGTATCCAGCACCCGTGGTGGGCGGGGGTGACGCATGGAGCGCCGAGAGCGCCGCAGAGGGGGCTGGGACCGGCGGCACAAGCGCCGTCCGTCCGGACGGTTCACACCGTCGTGGGCGGTGCACCACCAACAAAACCGGTTGTCACGGGAGGGTGGGAGTTCCTCTTGAGGGGGTCACTGACAGGGACCCCCAACCCGGCGGATGCGCTCGTAGAGTGAAGCGCATGGCAGGCAGAAACGACCCAAACGGCACAAACCGCGACATCCGCGATGATTTCCGTGCGGAGATCCGGGAATTTCTCGGCACGCGACGGGCCAGGGTCACCCCCGAGCAGGCCGGACTGCCCCTGTACGGCGGAGAGCGCCGACGGGTCACCGGACTGCGCCGCGAGGAGGTCGCCCTCCTCGCGGGCATCTCCAGCGAGTACTACACCCGGCTGGAGCGCGGCAACGCCACCGGCGTCTCCGAGAGCGTCATCGACGGCATCGCGCAAGCACTCCAGCTCGACGAGGCCGAACGAATCCACCTGCTCGACCTCCTGCGCGGCGCCGGTACGACCCGTCCGCCCCGCCGCCGGGCCGCCCAGCAGCGCGTGCGGCCCGCGGTGCAGCGTGTCCTCGACTCCATGAGCGGCACGCCCGCGTTCATCCTCAGCGGACGCGGGGACATCCTGGCCGCCAACCACCTCGGGCGCGCACTGTTTGCCCCCGTCTACGCCGACCCGGTACGGCCGCCGAACAACGCCCGGTTCGTCTTCCTCAGCCCGCACGCGACCGAGTTCTTCCGCCACTGGGACGAAGTCGCCAACGACACGGTCGCCATGCTGCGCGCCGAGGCCGGTCGCGATCTCTACGACCGGCGGCTGACCGACCTGATCGGGGAGCTGTCGACCCGCAGCGAGGAATTCCGTCACCGCTGGGCCGCCCACAACGTCCGAATGCACACCACCGGCGTGAAGCTCCTCCACCACCCGGTCGTCGGCGACCTCGACCTGCCCTTCGAAACCTTTCCGCTCCCCGACGGTCCCAGCCAGTTCCTCCTCACCTACACCGCCGAGCCCCACTCACCCTCGCAGGACGCCCTGAACCTGCTGGCCAGCTGGGCCGCGACCAACGATGACATCGAGCGGTCCGCGCCGGCCGACGACTCCCAGTCGACCGACTCGGCCGAGACACCCGACTGACCGACGAGCCACGCGAGTCGATCCGCGAAGTCGTCAACGGCTCTGGCGTAGCGGCATGGTCCGCCTTGTTCCGTGTCGGCTTCGTTTTCGAGACCGTCACGGAACTCTCGCAGCTGATGTGCCCGAGCGAGGAGGAGGTCAACGAAGCGCGCCTGGCTTCCAACGGCTACAACTCTGCTTCTCTGGACGCCGCCATCAGCTCCAGCGACGACGGTGAGGCCGCGCTGGCCGACTTCATCGGCATCAACGACAACGCTCTCGAACTCGTCGAGGACTTCAACGCTCTGGACTCAATGATCGCCACACTCGACGACCGCGAACGACGCATCGTCCACATACGATTCGTCGACGAACTCACCCAGGCACAGATCGGCGAACACCTCGGCGTCTCCCAAATGCACGTCTCCCGCCTGCTCTCCCGCATCCTGGACAAACTCCGCGAAGGAATGTTCACGGGCCTTGACTCAAGACCTGGTAGTTAACGTATTTCCGCTGGTGGCAAGGGAGTTCGGTGTCGGGTAGGAACGCGGGCAACGGGGCCGCGTTGGTCAGGTAGTCCGCCAAGACTTCCGACCGTTGAGGAGCCCCGTTGCCCACGCGCCATTGTGCACTGCCACCCGGTCTGGCGAGGGTCACCCGTGAGTTCACCGTGGCCGAGGGCCGGTTACGTGCCCGGCCATCTGGGCGAGTTGACGCAGGTCATACCGTTCGACCTCGTCGATGCCGTTCTGGATGAAACCCACCCGCACCACCGGCGTCATCGGCACCCGGGTCCCGGCCGGGCTCCTCCCGCACCGGCGCCCCTGCATCAGCACCCGAAAAGTCAGGTCATCGGTCTCCCGGTACGCCGAACGCCAAGGCGACGGCCGCCCGGCACAAGCCGCCTGGTCACCGACCTCGACGTCACCATCCTCGAACCCGATCCCGACCTGCCCACCGTCTCGCACGACGATCGACACACACCGGCCGTTGACCGGCGCAGACAGCGCGTCCTGGACCTCCTTCACGCAGAACCCGACCGCCAGTGGCACACCCGCGACACCCCTCTTGCCACCAACGGAAATACGCTAACTACCCGGCCTTGGGTCAAGGCCCGACCTCCCCTACCCGCGGCGGTCCAGGACATCCTGATGAGACGAGTGCCGCTCCACTGCCGCGTCCAGCGCCCGGCCCGCCGGTTCCGGCAGCGGTCGGCCCAGAGCCCACCTGCGCCGCCGGACCCCCACGTCGCAACCACAGCAACCACTACGGCTCCGCGACCTCGTCATCGACACCACAGCACGTCGATGCACCCTCCAGGACGTTGAAGTGCCGCTCCGTCCGAAGGAGTTCCACCTGCTCGCCAGGCATCCGGGCGCGGCCCTCTCACGTGAGTCCCTGTTGGCACAGGTGTGGGACGAGAACTGGTTCGGGCCGGCCAAGACCCTGGACGTCACCATGGCCGGCCTGCGCCGCCGTCTCACCCCGGCCGCCGATGAGTCTGCCCGTCCTTGCCGGTCGCCTCGTATCACGACGCTCCAGGACACGGCTGCCGCTGGAGTGGGGCTCCTTGTGTCTCGGTCTTGAGGTCTGGTTTCGCCACGTGAGTCGTGTCCGGTTTCAGATCATGGCTTCGGTGGGCGTTGTAGCTGACGCGGCCCTCAGCGGCAGCGAGGCCGCCGTCCAGGATCTGCCGGGACTGAACGCGAGTTCCCGTGCAAAGTGCTCCTTGGTCGCAGCTTCTTGGGGCAGATGAGCGTCACACGTGGGCGGTGCTGACACTGGCTCGCCGCAGTGGCGCTCCCGCACGGTGGAGGCTGGCGAGTGCTTGCCGGTAAGAGGTGATCAGTCCGGTTTCCAGGTAGTCCACGCCCAGGTCCTGGCAGTAGCGGCGGACGATGGACCGGGCCTTGCGCAGGTGGGGGCTGGGCATGCTCGGAAACAGGTGGTGTTCGATCTGGTGGTTCAGTCCACCCAGGGCGAGGTCGGTGAACCAGCTGCCGCGTACGTTGCGTGCGGTCAGGACTTGTCGGCGCAGGAAGTCGGGGCGGTCGTTGCCGGTGAGGATCGGCATGCCTTTGTGGTTGGGGGCGAAGAGGCAGCCGAGGTAGATGCCGAACAGGACCTGGTTGACGGCCAAGAACGCTATGGCCATGCATGGCGGGAGGACGAGGAACACTACGGTCAGGTAGGCGGCAATGTGCCCGTAGAGCAGCGTGCCGTCCAGGGCGCGGTTCTTCAGGGTGTGGTTGCCCAGTGCCCGCGCGCTCGCGACGTGCAGGTTGACTCCCTCCAGAGCGAGCAGGGGGAAGAAGAGGAACGCCTGCCAGTGGCCGAGGAGCCTCGGCAGTCCGGTTGCGGCGCGGGCCTGGTCCTGGGACCACACGAGCAGGTCGGGGGCGATGTCGGGATCGAGGTCCTCATGGTTGGGGTTGGCATGGTGGCGGGTGTGTTTGTCCTGCCACCATCCATAGCCCATCCCGATCGCGGCCCCGGCGATGCGGCCGGACGCCTCGCTGGGCCGACGCCGGCGGAAGACCTGACGGTGCGCGACGTCGTGGGCGAGCAGAGCGACCTGCCCGAACATCACGGCGAGGAACGCGGCGACGGCCAAAGTCCACCAGCCGGCGCCGATGAGGACGAACGCGCACCAGCCACCGGCATAGGCGACGGCCACGGCGATGGAGCGGACTGTGTAGTAGCCGGGGCGCCTGTTCATCAGGCCGGCCTCGGCGATCTTCTTGGACAGGCGGGCGAAATCACTGCCGCCTACGGGGGGAGGCGGGCGACGGGGCGGGGTATGCGTGGTCATGCTGTCGGCGTGTCCTTCCCGGCCGATGGGCCGCGTCCGCCGGTGTGCCGGATGCGAGGCGACGACCGGGTACCCACATCCCTGAGTCCAGCACACCAGCCGGGGGTGCTTGTCAGAGGATGCAGGTGTCGCGGGGCTCTCGACGTAGGGCTTTCCCCGGGCGTGTGGCCGCTGTCGTTGGCCCGGGCGCGTTCGAGTTCGAGTTCGGCGTTGAATTCCAGGCTGAGAAGGGTGGCAAGGTTGGAGATCCACATCCAGAGCAGGAAGATGATGATCGCGGCCATGCTGCCGTAGGTCTTGTTGGAGCTGCTCAAGTTCGCCACGTAGAAGGCGAACGCGGCGGAGGCGATGAGCCAGAGGACGATGGCAATGAGGCTGCCGGGCTGATCCACCGGAACTTACGCTTGACGTGGGTGCCGCCCGGTACAGCGGGGCCGTGATCGCGGCGAAGAGCAGGATCATCACGGGCCGTTTCGCGATGTCGTGGCCCCTGGGATCCACGATGTTGTGGTTGCGCCACTCACGGATATCGACTTCTGGATCGTGACCTCCTCCTGAGCCGTTCGGGAAGCTGCGTCGCGCCCTCGCGGGGCGTAGGTGTCGGCCGTGGTAGTCGACAGGCATGCCGATGAAGACCCCGAGTGCCGCAGGCCGTTCCTCTCTGTTCGAACGGCTGGGCCGCCTACTCGGCCATTCACCAGTCGGACACGGATGGCGGCGGAGCCGCGACCTGGCGTTGGGGCAGCGCTCGCTGGGCTTCGCGGCGCTGGGGCTCCTCACGCTCGTGCCGCTGCTGATCATTGTCTCCTCGGCCGATCCAGAGCATGGTCGGGGATTCGCGCAGCGGCTGGGGGAAGGACTCGGCGTGTCGACGACTTCCAGGGAACACGTGGAGCAGTTGTTTATTCGTCCCAGTCAGGCTCTGCGAACCACGACCGCGTTCGGAATCGCCGTCCTCGCCGCTTTCGGCCTGACCTTCGGGGCAGCGGTGCAGTCCGGCTATGAAAAGGTCTGGGACTTGCCCCCGGCCCGCTGGTGGGCCAGGTGGCGCCACGTGGTGTGGCTCGGCGTACTCATCGGCTACCTCTTCGCCTCCGCCACCACCACGCTGCGACCCGAGTCCCTGGCCGGCGCGTTCGCCGCATCGCTGAGCGCCGTCCTGTTCTTCTGGTGGTCGCAGCGCATACTGCTCGGCGGGCGGGTTCGATGGCACGCCCTGTTGCCCGGCGCGGTGGCCACCATGGCCGGGCTGCTCGGTCTCAGGGCCTTCTCCCGGCTCGTCTACTCGCCACTGATCGCGTCCAACGCCGTCACCTACGGCCCCGTCGGAACCGTCCTGGTCATCCAGTCCTGGCTGGTCGGTGTAGGAATCGTCGTCTTCGGCGGTGCCCTGGCCGGCCGACTACTCCACGAGGAGCTCCCACGCGTGGCACGTGCACTGAAACAGCGAGGATGAGACACGACCTCGGAGCCCTGAACTGCTCACGCCTGAACTGGACTAGCGGCAGGCCGACACGATGGCGGAAGCATGTCGGGCGAGCCGTGCGGCCATCGGCATCCAGGCGCACCCCACCTCCTGCCGCAGGCGCGGTTGTCCGGCGCGCCGTCGTAGCGGTGCGCGCTTCGCAAGCCCTGCGTGCGCATGTCTGGCATCGACGTGTCCCCCACATCGGTGGTGTCACTCACCGTGGGAGACGGGCCTCGATGAGAAGTTGGTCGCGGAGCTGGGCCAGGCGCTTACGGCCGAACGCGGGTCAAGCAGAGCGTGGCTTCGCGGCGGCTGTCGGGGCAAGGCCGAACGGCGTTCGACGAAGCCAAGGGCCTTGAGGCGGTCGACCGGACGGCAGACCGAGGGCGGGGCTGCGCCCAGGAGCCGGGTGAGAGCACGCATACGGATCCCGTTCTCACGGTCGACGATGTACATCGCACGCAGCTGAGGGACGGAGACATACGGAATCGGGGCGTCGTTGCGGGCACGTTGCTGGCCTGGCGGGCCGTGGCGCGGACGGGGTCGGGGGCGGGACGGGGCGGGTGCGCTCGGTCATGCGTTTTCCATCCGCGGGGCCCGGTTCTTGATGCCGGTGATGCATGCGTGGTCGGACGTCATGCGCTTAACTGGCTCTAACAAAAGCTGTTGATCATGCGACTGTTGGCTTGTCTGCTCGTTGGTCTGGTCGTGGGGAAACGTC
>NZ_JAGXJM010000504.1:0-245 GCF_019091445.1 Streptomyces sp. GbtcB7 | reverse complement strand
CCTCAAGGGTCAAGTAATAAAGATCCGCTGGCAAAGAAGGCTAACCTCTGGCATGCGAAGGCTAGTCTGTTAGGCTCCTCTCCTCTCTGAGAGGTCCGCAAGAGAATAAGTCTCGTCTCTTTCTTGGGGTTTGTAGTAGTTGCTTGTCGAAATAAAGCATTTGAAAGTATAGAAATTCTGGTCTAAAGTCTCTAGAGAAGAGATAGTTCTTCCCGTGGGGCTGGGTCTTTCAGAAGTCTACTATC
>NZ_JAGXJM010000503.1:0-245 GCF_019091445.1 Streptomyces sp. GbtcB7 | reverse complement strand
CTAGACATGCCTTTGAGTGGATTGTTTGTAATTTAGGAAGCCCTCCTAAACCAACGGAAAGAAATAAACAAAAAGATATTGGTGGTAGTGCACCAGTAAGGAAGTTGGAGGCTTGTTGATGTTGCCAACTTTATCAAGGGTTTTTTGAACATTATCTTACAGGAGCAGGTAGTGCACCAGTAAGGAAGGGATATGAAAGCTATAGGGAGAAAAGGTACAAATGATGTGGAAAATATGATGGCTAC
>NZ_JAGXJM010000502.1:0-245 GCF_019091445.1 Streptomyces sp. GbtcB7 | reverse complement strand
AATGGTAGATTCCCTGCATTCCGCAGCGCGCGGAAAGCCCGGATCGGACGCGAAACCCGACGCGGGCGACGGGGAACATCGGCGCGAGGTGGTCGGCGCGAGAAAGCGGCGTGCTCGTCCCGACGGAGGGAGAAGGGTACGCATGGCTCTCGCTGCGTTGTCCGCCGACCTTCCGCCCACCCTTCCGCTGTGGCCTCAGCTCGCGCTCAGCCACGTCGAGAGGGCCCTCTCGGAGCCGGACCGAC
>NZ_JAGXJM010000501.1:0-245 GCF_019091445.1 Streptomyces sp. GbtcB7 | reverse complement strand
CCCGTGGGCGGCAGCACCGCCTCCCCCAAGGACCACAAGGGGAAGGGCAGCCAGACCGGCACGCCCGACAAGGGCAAGGGGGCGAACACCGGGACGGCCACGGGCGGCCCCGATCCCTCGGCCTCGGCCGCGATCTCGCCCCCGTGCACACCGGCTCAGCTCGGCGGAGGCACCAGTACCGTCGGCTCCCCGGACGCCACCGGCGCCGTCTACGGCTCCTTCACCCTCTCGAACGTCTCCGCCAC
>NZ_JAGXJM010000500.1:0-245 GCF_019091445.1 Streptomyces sp. GbtcB7 | reverse complement strand
CATCCGCCGATCAGCCCGGACGCACCGCGGCGACGACCTCGACCTCCACCAACTGGTCCTCGTAGCCCAGGGCGGCCACCCCCATCAGGGTGCTCGGCACGTCGTGCTCACCGAACGCCGCGCGCACGACCTCCCAGGCCGCGACCAGATCCCGCCGCTCCGACGACGCGACGAGGACCCGCGTCGAGGCGACGTCCGCGATCCCGGCACCCGCGGCATCCAACGCGACGAGCATGTTCTCGACA
>NZ_JAGXJM010000499.1:0-245 GCF_019091445.1 Streptomyces sp. GbtcB7 | reverse complement strand
AGCGTTCTTCTCGCCCAGACCCCCATGGGCTCCCTGGAACCCGCCCACATCCACCACCTGACGCGACAGTGCGGGATCCCCCCCGTACGCCTGGAGTCCGGCTGGCACGCCCTGGTGAAGCGGACCTCCTGCCCGGTGCCGGACAGGCCCTGGCCTTTCGGTGTCCGTCAGTTGACCGGGCCCAGCGTGACGTTCGCCTGCTGGGGGTTGCCGTCGTGGACGAGGGACTCGTAGTTGCCGACGTC
>NZ_JAGXJM010000498.1:0-245 GCF_019091445.1 Streptomyces sp. GbtcB7 | reverse complement strand
CGCCACCCCCGCCTCCGGTGTCGGAGCTGTCGCCGTAGATGATTCCGCGCCCGTTGGACGCGATGTAGACGCGTCCGTAGATCCGCGGGTCTCCCGTGATCGCGCCGCCGGCCCAACCCCACTGGTGGGCGTCGTCGTTGATGCGGGTCCAGCTGGCGCCCTGGTCCGCCGGGCGGAAGATGCCACGCACCCCGCCGTCCTTCGCGCTGGTGTAGAGCGTCTGGTACGAGGCGCGGGCCGCCCCC
>NZ_JAGXJM010000497.1:0-245 GCF_019091445.1 Streptomyces sp. GbtcB7 | reverse complement strand
CTTGGCGGCGCGCTCCAGCTTCTCGAAGGCGGCCTTGGTGGGTTCGGAGGAGACGATCCGGCCGGTGTAGCCGGGCTTGCGCAGCCGCCGCCCGTACTGGCCGGTGTTCGCGCCCACGTCGAAGACACAGTTGACCTGGTACTTCTCCAGCAGGGTCGTAACGTGCTGGGTGCACAGATACTCGGCGGCGGCCAGCTGCAATCGGCTTTCGTCGGTCGCCGGGGCCGTCTCGTCGTCCAGCTGCC
>NZ_JAGXJM010000496.1:0-245 GCF_019091445.1 Streptomyces sp. GbtcB7 | reverse complement strand
CTGCTCTTCCCGCACGCGTCCCAGGTCCCTGCGCATCCAGCGCCGGCGCCGTCTCTACGGGGCGAAAGAACGGTCCAGCGAAGCCGTCTACGCCATCACCGACCTGCCCGCCGTGGAAGCGAACGCAGCCGAGATCGCCTCCTGGGCACGCGGACACTGGACCGGGGAAAATACCATCCACTGGTGCCGGGGTGTCACCTTCAACGAGGACAAGTCCCAAGCCAGGACCCACAACGCGCCCGCCG
>NZ_JAGXJM010000495.1:0-245 GCF_019091445.1 Streptomyces sp. GbtcB7 | reverse complement strand
TCTCGTTCGGGCCGCCGCGCCCGTTCTCTCGCGCGGCGGAGCCCCGCGGATGCGCCGAGCCACCCGGATCGGGGTGCCGTCGGACTGCCTGGTCGCGCAGAAGGAGCTGCGCACCGCCCTCCTGAACCAGCTGGACGCGATTCCCGGCGTCACCCTCGGCGACATCGCCTATCCCGCCGACTGGACCCTGCTGGCCGGCACCTTCAACGCGGCCCGGCTCGCCGAGCGCACCGGGCCGTTCCGGC